>JAYFPP010000088.1:0-1643 GCA_034927635.1 Paludibacter sp. | reverse complement strand
CGTTTTTCGCATACGGCTACCGGAATATTCCTGAATTTTTGAGCTACCTGAAAAGGCTCATCGCCAATTTTATGTGCATCGGAATGACTATCTGCCAGGACGAATCCTTTGGTTTTTCTCCTGTAACCACGACTCAGCATTGCAACCCTGAAAAGAGATTGTAACTCTGATAGTATGAACTCAACATGTGGTGTTTTTCCTGTTCCTCCGACAGTTAAATTCCCAACGGAAATCAATGCTACGGGTTTCTCTTCTATTGAAATAAATCCTTTGTCGTAAATCCAGTTGCGTATAGAAGTTCCGATACCATATAGTATGGAGAACGGGAGGAACAATATGTATCGCATCTTCTTTTTCATCCTAATCCTAATAATCAGATGTTTAACCTTTGCAAAGGTAATAAATTATGAATTAATCACAATCTATTGTCCTTTTTAAAACAATTTATAATATTATTCTGGCAGCTAAGGTACTGGATCATAGCCACTGCCTCCCCATGGATGACAGCTAAGGATTCGCTTGATTGCCAACCATCCACCTTTAAAAATACCATGTTTCATCACCGCCTCAACGGCATATTGTGAGCAGGTTGGAGTATATCTGCAACTCGGCTGTTTTAAAGGCGAAATGGCATATTTATAGAAGTAAACAGGCAGTAGAAATATATGGCGGATGATTTTTTTGATCATTTTCTTTCTTTCTGGTCATTGATGGTACTAAGTATCCTTGGAAAGGCAAGCCTTATTTTCTCCTGAATCAGGCTAAAGTCTGCTTCTTTGTCGGATACGTAAGTGATGGCAAGATTTAAATGCAATTCTTTTTCATTGATTGCAGTTATAAACTCCGCTTTATTGAGGCGGTAAACTTCTCTGATTAAGCGCTTAATTCTGTTTCTGTCGACAGCTTTGCGGATTTTCTTCTTGGGGACACTTATCAGTACTTTAACCGGAGTATCAGATTTTTCTTCCGATAACTTATAAACTATTCTCAGGGGATATACAATAAAAGCGTTGCCTTCGGAAAAAAGTTTCCCGATACGAATATCTCCGCATAATTTTTCTTTCTTCGGAAAAGTAAATAAAGGCATTTCTTTCATTTTAAGTGTAAAAAATAATCCCAAAAGTACGTTTTTTTCGTTACTTCCGGGACTTATTTTTGATTAATTTAACTGTCATCACTCAGGATGACCAATTTATTTCTTATGTTTTTTTGCGTCTTCTTTTAAATATGCATCCAGTGCCATTGTCATTGAAGGTAATTGAGGTGTGGGAACTTCAAGATCCAGTCGAAGGCCTGACTCTTTTACAGCTGCAGCGGTAGTGGAGCCGAAACATCCGATATGAATCTCTCCCTGTTTTAAGTCCGGAAAGTTCTTGAACAATGATTGTACACCGATAGGACTAAAGAATAACAACATATCATAGTTAAACTCTTCATCAGGACCAAAGTCATTGCTCACCGTTCTGTACATAATCGCCTTGGTATAGGTGATTTTGGAGCTGTCCAAAGCAGTTATTGTTTCTTCATTCAATACTTCAGGTGTCACAAAAAGGAACTTCTCATTGGCATGTTTGTTCAGAACGGTTACCAAATCCTGCATTTTACCTGAATTACCATAAAAAACCTTTCTTTTCCGGTAATGA
>JAYFPP010000168.1:0-8418 GCA_034927635.1 Paludibacter sp. | reverse complement strand
ATATTGATGATATCCTGATACCTTATGGTTTTCAGTTGATTGATGATAAAAAAAGCCGCATCATTGAGAAGGTGAAAAATACAATTGTTGATCTTGTTCATCTTCATGACAATAATATTCAAACGAATTTATCGGATGTGCTGAGCGATGCTCTTCATCTCGATTACAAATACCTCTCGAATATCTTTTCAGAAGTTGAAGGAACCACCATTGAGAAATATTTCATCGCTCAGAAGATTGAAAAAGTGAAGGAATTGTTGGTGTATGATGAACTGTCGTTGAGTGAAATTGCCTTAAGACTCAACTACTCAAGTGTTGCTTATTTGAGTAATCAGTTCAAAAAAGTTACCGGTCTCACACCAAGTCATTTCAAACAGGTAGGCGAAAACAAAAGGAAACCATTGGATCAGGTGTAAATCTTACAAATGTATCTGGTAATTACGTAAAGATTTATCCCTGTTTTGTTGCCATCTTTGCAATCATAAAAATGACAATAATATGGAACCAACTAATCGTAGCAAAATAGCCGTCGGCAATCTGAAGCCTGCTGCCGGCGCCAGCAGAACAAACAATAATTTCAGTTTTCAGGGAATTCCGGTAAAAAACACTTTCCCTGTGCTGGGAATGAGTTGTGCCTCGTGTGCGGCCAGTGCCCAAAGCATGATAAAAGCCAGTGAAGGGGTAGTCGAGGCTTCTGTCAACTATGCCACCGGCAATCTGACCGTAGAATATTTCTCCAATCAGACCAATCCGCAAAAACTTCAAAAACAATTACAGTCTATCGGTTACGATCTTTTGATAGAAGATAATATTACCCAGCAAGATACGCTGGAGACCCTGCATCTGGAAAAATTCAGAAAGTTAAAACGTAAAACCATCCTTGCTGCCATACTCTCAGTGCCTGTGGTTATCATCGGAATGTTTTTTATGGACATGCCCTATGCCAACCAATGGATGTTTATTTTATCAACTCCCGTAGTCCTCTGGCTCGGAAGAGATTTTTTTATCAATGCATGGAAGCAGGCCAAACACTTTAAAGCCAATATGGATACCCTTGTGGCGTTGAGTACCGGTATTGCTTATGTTTTTAGTCTGTTCAACATGCTTTTCCCTGAGTTCTGGCATCAAAGGGGATTGCACGCGCATGTATATTTCGAGGCAGCGGCAGTTGTCATCGCTTTTATTTTGTTAGGGAAATTATTAGAAGAGAAGGCAAAAGGAAATACTTCTGCTGCTTTAAAAAAACTGATGGGCTTGCAGCCTAAAACAGTTAGTGTGGTGGAGGCAGATGGAAGTGAAAAAACGGTACCGATTGACAAGGTGGTTGTCGGTGATGTTATCCTCGTAAAACCCGGTGATAAGATTGCGGTGGATGGAGTGGTGACTTCGGGCAGTTCGTATGTCGACGAAAGCATGTTGAGCGGTGAACCGGTACCTGTATTGAAAAGCGTTAATGATAAGGTATTTGCCGGTACAAACAATCAGAAGGGTAGTTTCAGATTTAAGGCAGAAAAAGTAGGCTCGGAAACCATGCTCGCCCACATTATAAAAATGGTGCAGGACGCGCAGGGTAGTAAAGCACCGGTGCAAAAACTGGTGGATAAAATTGCCGGAATATTTGTGCCGGTGGTTATGGGCATTGCGCTTGTCACATTTATCGTCTGGCTGGTGCTGGGAGGTGAGAATGGGTTAGTGCAGGGATTGATGGCTGCTGTAACCGTACTGGTTATTGCCTGTCCCTGTGCATTGGGACTGGCAACTCCCACAGCTATCATGGTGGGGGTAGGGAAGGGTGCCGCCAATGGCATCCTGATCAAAGATGCCGAAAGTCTTGAATTATCGAAGAATATCGATGCCATTGTGCTCGATAAGACGGGTACCATAACCGAAGGACGACCGGAACTGACCGATATCAGCTGGTCGAAGGAAGAGGATGGTTTACAGAACATACTACTGAGTATTGAAAAACGTTCGGAGCACCCGTTGGCTGAGGCAGTGGTAAAATACCTGGGCAATAGACCTGATGTTGCTGTTTCAGGATTCGAAAGTATCACCGGAAAAGGAGTGAAGGCAAGCTATAATAACGTAATATATTGGATTGGGAATGCAGGATTGTTGACCGAAAATAATATTAGTTTCGACAAAAAGCTTATGGAACAGGCTGTTGAATGGGCAAAACAGGCCAAAAGTGTTATATGGTTTGCCGATAGCAAGCAAGCGTTGTGTGTTATGGCGGTTGCGGATAAGATAAAGGATACTTCGGCGAAAGCTATTAAAACCTTGCAGGGAATGGGGATCGATCTTTATATGCTGACCGGTGACAACCAAAGCACTGCTAAGGCAATAGCACGGCAGATCGGTATTTTGAATTTTAAAGCAGAATTATTGCCACAAGATAAAGCTGAGTTCATAAAGAAACTGCAACAAAAAGGGAAAGTGGTGGCTATGGTTGGAGATGGTATCAACGACAGTACGGCGCTGGCAACAGCCGACGTGAGCATCGCCATGGGCAAGGGAAGTGATATTGCCATGGACGTGGCCAAAATGACCATTATCTCGTCGGACCTGACAAAGATCGCGCAAGCCATACGTTTATCGAAATATACGGTTGCGGCGATCCGTCAGAATCTTTTTTGGGCATTTATTTACAATATCATCGGTATCCCTATTGCTGCAGGCATCCTTTTCCCCATTAACGGATTTCTGTTGAATCCGATGATTGCGGGAGCGGCTATGGCCCTGAGCAGTGTCAGCGTGGTAAGTAACAGTCTGCGGCTGAATCTGAAAAAGATTGAGTGATTACAGGTTGAGTTCATCGCTATTCACCAACACATGCTTTCCGTACTTGTATTGGCACAAATTCACCTGTAATTTCTTCTTGTCGGCCTTGTCAGGTATAATCGTTACAAAGTCCATTTTCAGACCGTCCTGATCAATAGCAGAATTCTTGTCGCGGGTCTTCTGATCTTCCCAGGTGCCTGAATTGACATAGAGACACTTTTGGTCATCAAGATTGGTAAATGATTTGATCATCGGTTTGTGGGTATGACCGAAAACAACAAGACGAACATTGGAAAGTGAATTCCGGAAATACTGTAATTTCGACTGATTGTCGATAAACTCAGTTTGCAGGCTGCCTGCTATTGCCTTGTTGATATCCGTCATAACGTCTACATTGTTGTACTTTTCGCGTTCATTCCAATTGTGTTGGGTAAATAAACCGTTGTACAGATTCATCTGTATGCTGCCATCGATAGTGCTGTTTTTTGGGATAATATCTTTGATGGCATAGGTTTTAGTATAATTACCGACGTTCGTCTTGATGATAGTATCGCTGAAGTTGTCTTTTACATAAATAACTTCTTCTATCACTTTTTTCCACAGTGTGTAATAAACGTACTTGCTGTACTGTTCGGCATCGTTAGCATTGTTAAGTGTGACGGCCGGTACTTTGGTAGCTTCAGCCATGGTGGTAGGATCAGTAAATGAGTTGGCAGCTATTCTGGCAAAGAAATATCCGGGAGGGAGTGTAGCGCCGGGCGCTTCGGCCTCGTTAGCGTTAGGAGTTAATGCACAGAAGAAATCGTACCTGTGACCGTGTTCGATGGCTATTTCAGGATAACCTTCCGGATGATAGGTGCCTATGCCATATTTGTTCGATGCATCACGGGCCTGATTTACGCCCGGCATGGCAATATTTATATTCTCGGCAGTAAAACCCATATCGTGATTGCCGGGAATATAAGTGAGTTTGATTTTGCCGTCCTTAATAATTCCGTTCAGCACATTAAAAATAGTTTGATTGGCTGCAACGGTTTTTCTCACAAAGTAGGACTGCGAATGACCGGCATAAGCATCCACCCGTGTGGGGACATACCACTCATCAAACATATCACCTCCGATAACGAGTTCTTTAACGGTGGCCGACGAGCGTACTTCGTTGAGGAACTGCTCCAGCCTTTGCAAATGTTTTACGTTTTCGGAGTAGCTCAGGTCGTTGCCCATATGTAGGTCGCTGATTACAACGATTTTTTCGCGTTGGTTGTTGCTGTTTACACTGATGGTGTCAAACGGGTTCACAGCAACCGTTCCATCAACATCATTGTTACATGACACCAGGAAAAGCGTCAATGCAACTGAAAGAAACAGAAAATAGTTTTTTTTCATAATATGATAAATTTTAAAGTTCTCTGGTTTTTTATCACTCTCAACTCTCAACTCTCAACTCTCAACTTTCAATTCTTTTGTGCCTTTTGTGGTTTTAAATATTAAACTAAAATTCATACCAAAACAAAAGTATGGAAAACTTTGGAAAAATGAAACCCACCATGTTACATATTTACAAAACCGATGTTCCAGATTTACAGAATGTTATTCTAACCTGAAGCCACCAGTTGGATACGAACCGAAACCCTGATGAAGAAATGTTAAAAAATAATCCTGAGTTGATGCGGTAGAGCTAAGGATTTTTGTATATTTGTAACACGCATTCCTTATTGCGGGCAGTCCACAAGGCATGGTGTTACGGTAGATTCAGCTGTCTGATACCTATTGAATTACTCCTTTATCTAATGATTATTTAATTATTACGCATAATGCAATATTTCTATATCGCTACTATTTTCGCAGGAGCATTGGTGTGCCTGCTTGCTTCTCTGTTACTGTTTGCGCGTCGTAAAGCCGGCGAACGTTCCCGCGTAATTCTGGCGGTTATCGTCCTTTTTTCGGTATTTAATTATATTCCCCGTTTTATTACATTATGTAATAGTCAGGAACCTGAATTTGTGGTTTCTGCCAAATTGTTATTGGTGGCCAACTTCATGATTATGTCTTACATCCTGTATCCGGTAGAGGTGATTTCTCCGGGTTGGTTAAACTTTTGGCGGGTCGTAAAACTGTATGCTCTCCTGTTGATTTTGGTGGGTGTATATATTGTCAGTTTATTGACAGGCGTGGAATATACTCCTTACAGTTCATTGTTTGAGATGCTGCCACATACCAACCGGTTTGAAGTATGGTTCCGGATTTTACTTTCTCTTTTAATATTCAGTCCGTTATTGTTTGTCTTTTCTATCCAGCGTACTCAGCTTTACCATAATTCCGACCATATATGGATGCGAAAATATGTTATTGCACTATCCATAAATATTCTTGCTTATATACTGGTATTGATGTTTAACCGTCCGTTGGTGCATACGCTTTATTACTATGTTAGTGTAGGGTGCAGTCTGTACATTGTTTATATGGAACTTTTCGATCGGCTGATCGGGAAATCACACCTTATAACTCCCATAAATCATGAAGAAAATATCGTGCCGGAAGAAATAGTAACAGCGTATGCAGAAGCGCCTTTGTCAATTGAAAAGAGTGCCACAGAGCTTAAGAACTCAGCACTGATTAAACGATTGGATAGTTTTATGAAAAAAAATTACGCCTGGCGTGATCCCGATTTGTCGCTCAACGCCCTTGCCGCTCAACTGTTCACCAACCGCACCTCACTTGCGCAGGCCATGCGTGAGAGCGGATATGAGAATTATACGAACTATATTAACCGCTTGCGCATCGACGATTTCCTACAGCAGATTGAATCCGGTCAGTCGGAGAATTTTCAGGAAGCTTTCTTTTTTGTGGGTTTTCGTTCCCGGGGCACTGCCCTGCGTAATTTCCGGCAGTTTACGGGGATGACACCTTCGGAGTATTTTCAGAAGAAGGAAGATTAAGATTTCTGGCAGGTATTTAAAATATTATGAATTAAATAAAACTATTCAGATAATCCTGCAATTTCTCAAAATACCGTCCAACATGCACTCCATCAACAAAAGCGTGATGCACCTGTACCGAAAATGGCAATAGCATCTTTCCTTCCTGTTCGAAATATTTTCCCCACGAAATGCGTGGTACAGAGTCGTTCCTGTTGAGGGTAATAGTATGCGACAGGTGTGTGAACGATATCCATGGAATGCAGGTGATATACACAAAATCATCTCTCCCGATCAGGGGTTCGTAATCAAAGTACTCTTTCTGGTTGGCTGCAACTTTCTTTGCTCTTTTGGCAAAATCCGGCAGACTTCCTTCTAAATCCATTGTTATGAACTTAAACAAATCATCCGGATCGTCCGACGACATGTCGGTAAACGAAGGGTGAAGTTTATCATGCAGTACTATCTGTTTTCCTTCACGTACCCTGTAACGGAAATTCTCACAATCATCGGTAACTTTGGTTGTTGCATAAATCATTGCATAATAGAAGGGTAAGCCGTGTTTCTTTGTGTAAGATAAAAACCGGGTGATGTCGATGTTGGCACAAATGTTATACTGCGGATAATCCATCCGGTAGAAGAACTCAAAATGTTCTCTGCGTTTCCAGTATTCGGGGTTAATTATTTGCATATTATTCTTAGTAATAAATAAATTGAGTTGATAAAGAATCGGTTATATCGGGAACAAAAGTAATAAATTTTAACAGCAAAATATATAGGGTTGTTCGTGGTTCACCTCTATTTTATCAGCCATTTATTAATTCTTCGTAAGCGGCTTTTTCTCTCCAATACGTTTAAAAATCCCTTTTTTATGATGATCTTCTATATATCGCAGAGCCGTTCTGTCTGTTAACAGGATTTCTGCATTTCAATCATTTAATGTCCTGATAAACTAATACAAAGATCAGTGCAAACTATGCTGAATATACTGATGAACTAACAATCAAATCAGTATTTATTAACGATAGCATATATATGGTAAAGTACTTAGGATATATATGCTAAGTTACTTACCATATATACCCCGGATGGATAGCATATATATGTCAGGCATAGTTTATGCTGAAGTATTTATTAGTTCAACTTTATTTTCAGATTAGATAAACAGGTTTTACACATTAATACATCAGCACCTATGTCGATCAATTACAGGATGATCTTTCGGGGCGACTACCTGAACCCGAACGAAAAGAAGAAAACAGGATTTTATCCGCAGGTAGTACGCAAGTCAACCGTCAGTATCAAAGATCTGGCCGTGAAAATGTCGTTTGGCAAAAGATTGGGCGCTCTGGAAGCCGAAGTTTACATCAGGGCTTTGCTCGCCAGCATTGAATCCGAGTTGTTGGAAGGCAACAGTGTTTGCCTCAACGATTTCGGAACCTTCTCGCTCACAGCCGAATGTCGCGACGTAACCAACCCTGATGAAATACGCGCTGAATCCATTTCGGTTAAACGCGTTGTATTTACGCCGTCGAAGGCTTTGAGGGGGAATATGAGAAAGGCGAGGTTTGTGAGGGGGAGAGGGTGAGATTTACAAATAATAAAATCAAGAACAAAACACTATTTTCCATAATGTTCTTTGGCAATAGCAATAGCCCTGTTCAATTTTTCACTTAACAGACCTTTATCCGGTAGATGGGTATAGTATTGCGCTACCTTAATCTTTGAATCTTCGAGCATCAGATATTCAATATGTTCGGTGTTTCCTTCGCTGCATAAAATCAAACCGATAGGTGACTCTTCGCCTTCTTTACGTTCATTTTTATTCAAGAATCGTAAGTAGAGTAGCATTTGACCTTCATGCTCGGGTTTGAATTTACCTAATTTCAAGTCAATGACAACCAATCGGCGCAAACCTCTGTGATAAAAAAGCAGATCGATATAATAATCAGTCGTGTCAACAGTAATCCGTTTTTGACGGTCGAGAAAAGCAAAGTCTGATCCCATTTCTTTGATAAATGCCTCAAGGTTAAAGAGAATAGCATCTTCCAGATCTTTTTCGGAAAAAGTATCGGCCAGTCCAATTGCATCCAGGAAATAGCTGCTGCGAAAAATAATATCAGGTGTCAATATATTCGTGGATTGTATTTGCTGCAATTCTTGTTCAATGACTTCTTCTGGTTTCCGGCTTAGGGCTGAACGTTCGTAAAGCAGAGCATCAATCTTATTATTGAGCGTTCGGGTGTCCCAATGTTCAATTCGTGCCATTTCCATATAGAACTGCCGTTTGAGAGTGTTGTCGATAAACATAAGTGAGCGGAGGTGGGTCCATGTCAATTGTATACGCACTGCGTATATAATATCTTCTTCGGAGAAAGTATACGCGGCGCGTATACAATGTAAAAGTTTGCGATCACTCCATCCTTTTCCAAATTGCGCGGTTAGTTTGTCGGATAAATTTTTCACGATCTTTTTGCCATATTCAGCTCTTTGGTTGTAAAGTACATCTTCTTTTATGCGTTTACCTATTTGCCAGTGCATCATGCATATTTCGGCATTTATTGTGGTCGCCAAACGCTGACGGCTGCCTTCTATGATATGGCATACATCGCTGTAAAGTTTTATTTCGTTGGAGTTGTTGACATTTTCTGATTTCATAATTAAGTAAGTGGTTATAGGTTAATAAATAATGGGTTCGGTATTGGAAACTTTTCCAACT
>JAYFPP010000036.1:0-185729 GCA_034927635.1 Paludibacter sp. | reverse complement strand
ATAAAAAGTACGGCCGTTTTTCATGGCTCCGTTGCGTGCCCAACCCTCATCATATACCGCTTTTGTAATGGGATAAGTAGGTGACGCCGCCGCCAGCACATAAACAATGAGACCTTCGTTCCATCCCGATACAGCCATATTCATTTCCCAGTTGTAGTTGGGCGACCAGTGCCAGAATAATTTTTGTTGACCGTTTTGCTGAAACCAGCTCCATTCAACTTCCTCCCATATTTTCTGAATGGTATCGCATAGGGCCTTTTCGGCACTATTGCCTGTTTTAAAATACTGTTGTACCGTAAGCAATCCCTGTATCAGAAAAGCAGTTTCCACCAAATCGGCACCATTATCTTTGGTACTGAAAGGCTGGGTTTTACCTGATGTTCCATTAAGCCAGTGCGGGTAAGCGCCGTGAAAACGATCGGCTTTGGTGTTCAGAAAGTTTACGATGGTTTGTAATCGCTCAAAGCCCTGCTGACGGGTGATAAAACCACGTTCGATGGCCACAGGAATGGTCATGATGCCAAATCCTGAACCTCCGGAGGTAACCGTTTCAGCAGAGCCGTAACGCTCACGTGCCAGTCCCGATACAGGATGCGCATGATCCGAGAAATAGGCAAAAGTTTGCTTCTGCACAAGTGTCAATAAGCTATCGTCGGAGATGACAGGAAATTTCGGTGCAGGGTCAAGTTTTGTTACAAAGGTAAAACTATGTGGATCAAGTATATTTACGCCAAGCTGCTCCCCCTCTGCAACATACAGGGTATAGGAAGTATAATAATTAAGGGGATGGCTGATCTTAAAATTCAACTGCCGGGAGAAGGTATCCTTCGCAATCACGAAGCCTGTATCCACACCCATACTGATAAACAAAGCTTCGGGATCAAATTTGGTTTTATCGATGGGGGAAGAAAAGGTGATTTGAAACACCACCGAATCAACCGGCATGCCAAACACGCTTCCTCCATTGCTAACATTTTTTCCGTTGATGGTCACGCTTTCAATATACACATTCTTAAGCGGAATTTTCGGGTCATCATTACAAGATATAATGAAAAAGGCAATGATAGCAGTATAGAGAATTTGTTTGAGCATGATAAAAAGACTTTAACTTATAATAAAAAAAACAGGGAGAATGTAAGACATCCTCCCTGCAATACAAAGGACGATTAGTTGATTACCGTGATTTCAGCATCGTATAATGCTTTCATTTCAGTATCGGTCAACGCTTTGTTGTAGATACGCAATTCATCCAGTAATCCCGGATAGTATTTCATCCAGTCCTGGCCAGTACCGTCGAGTTGTTGCGCCCAAGCACCAATAAGAATCTTGGTCATACCCGATTTAAATGTCAAAGGGCCCAGTGGAGGTTGCACTTCGCCTACTTTAGGACCTGCATAACGAACTGAAGTAGCTACCGGTAAACCATTGGCATACAAAGTTTCAGTTGATGTTGTTTTGTTGTAGGAATAAGCTACATGCACCCATCTGTCGGATAAGAAAGATCTGTGAGCTTTACGTATATCCTGACCTTTCCATTCGGTTGTTGAATTAAACAAATAACCTTTGATATCCAAAGAGTCGTTATTCGAACCACCTTCAAGCATCAGTACCAGATTGCCCATAAACGGGTCACCACTGTTGAGTCTGAAAATATCAGCAGCTCCGTCTGCAGGAGGAGTTTTAATCCAGGCACCCATAGTAAATTCTGTCATGCTTTTGAAAACATTGTTAAGTGAATCTACATTATATTCAAGATAAGCCTGAGATGTGGAACCTTTGTATGCATTACCACGACGACCAAGTGCAAAGGAAGCAGCACCACCTTTTTTATTGTAAGTTATGCCAGTACCTTTTTCGATAGAAGCTGTTTCAGATTCAAAAGGGAAATAAGCTACCAGATTAGCGGCTGCAATTGTTGAAGGATTTGTTTTTCCTTCATAAGGATCCGGTTCTTTTTCTTCGCAAGAAGTAAACACCATGCCTGTAAATAACAGTGCAATTACTGCAAAAATTCCGAAAAAATTAAGTTTTTTCATGTTGATTAAATTTTAAAAATTAAAAACTGATTAAATTGATTGTGAGAATTATTATTAATTATAATTAGGATTCTGTGTAAGATTGGGATTCAGCTGCCTTTGCTGTGCAGGAATCGGGAAAAGCTGGTGTTTGGCATGAATGTATCCTTTCCCTGCGAGTACTGTTGCAGCCTGACCGGTGCGTACCAGATCGAAGAACCGATCCTGTTCCATCGCCAGCTCAGCACGTCTTTCGTCCCAAACATCCTGAAGACTTGGGGCACCTATAGGCAACAACTTAGCCCTTTCACGCACTTTATTGAGCGCGGAGGAAGCATCGTATCCACTGACCGTTGCTACTGCTGCTCCCTGCAGTTTTGCTTCAGCAAACATCAGCAATACATCCGAATAACGAATGATCCGAACATTATGGTCGAAACCGTAACCGTTGTAATTCCATAAGTTATATTTGGATGGTGTATATACCTTCCCATTGTAAACCGGATTGGAGCATGCTGCCTTGATACTGTCGCCTTCAGGAGTTTTAGTGCCCCTATAGAGGAAAGTAGCTTTTGCCCGTACGGTTTCACCTCTGACTGTAAAAAAATTAATCAGACTGGTACTTGGAGTACAAAATCCCCATCCCTGCATATTTCCGGGGGCATTCCCCCGTGGTCCCTGCACATACGCATAAGTTAAATAAGTTTCATCACCTGTCGATTTTCCAAGTGTGGAACTCTGAATTTCGAAAAGAGATTCACTGCTGTTTTCTTCATCAATGCTGAAAACTGATCTGAAATCGGGCAACAGGTCGTAACGACCACTGGCTATGATTTTATCCGTCAGTGATGCCACCGAATCCCATTCGTTTTGATACAAATGCACTTTGGCTTTCAGCGCCATAGCAGTATAACGGTTGACCCGTCCTGCCCAATCTTTGGTATACGATTCAGGCAAAACACCGATGGCTTCCAGCAAGTCCTTTTCAATAAAGCGATACAGCGAATCGGTGCTTTCCTGTTGTTTTGAAGCTAATTCTTCCGCCGTCATTGTTCGGTCAATCACCGGAACACGGCCAAACAAACGGGTCAGATTGAAGTAGGCATAGGCGCGAATGAATTTGGCCTCACCTGCACATTCACGGGTATAAGCTTTTGCTTCAGGATTCATTAGCGCATCTTCAAACAAAGGCATCTGGCCGATGGCGTAATTGGCAGCGCTGACAATGTCGAAATAGCCTGTCCACAACTCATTGATCAACCCATTGGTAGCATCATAACTTAAATCATCGAGTTGCTTCATGGTTGGATTATCTTCGGGGGAACTGCCTTTATCAGCATTGTCTGATGTGATTTCAAAGGCACCGATATAGGGGAATGAGTGAGTGTTATAGGTTCTCATTTTTGCATAAGCGGCGCTCACCGACAGAAAGATATTCTCTGATTTTGTATAATCGATTCCTGAAGATGGGACGGTGGCTTCAGGACGAATATTGAGGAAATCCTCGCAACTCAGGAGCAGAAAAATGCTCAGAATAGATATGATGATCTTGGTTTTCATATAGCTTAAGTTTTAAAAGTTCATTTTTAAACCGACACTGTAAATAGCCTGCATGGGATATACCGATGTATCGATACCATTGCTGATAGGCGATCCGCTCACCTCAGGCGTAAAGCCTTTGTAAGTAAAGAATGTGAAAGGTCGCTGGGCCGACAGGTAAACACGCAGACTTTTTATGCCTTTGATCTCATTCATCGTATACCCGACCTGAATGTTCTGTATCCGTATATAAGATGCATCTTCGACGAAAAAGTTGTTTGCCTGTTGAATAAAAGAAGTGTTATATGCCTCAGCAGAAGGATATTCAGTATTACGATTGCTCATAGTCCAGCGGTTTTCGTAAAAATCCATATCATAATTGCCATCGGCAAATACATCCCTGTTCATTCTTTTAGCATTCAGCACTTTATTACCAAACTGCCCTTGTATAGCAATGCTGGCATCAAATTTCAGGTAATTCATACCAAAGTCGATACCTGTCATCAGCCATGGAATTGGACTACCGAGGTACACTTTGTCCTTTTCGTCGATGACACTATCATCATTCTGATTTTTATATTTGAAATAACCACCCAGTTTATAGTCCTGACTTACAGGATCCTGCAGGGCTTCGGATTCGCTGGCATAAACTTTCTCAATTTCGTATCCGTAGAAGGAACCGATAGGATGACCAACGGCTGTGCGGGTGGTGTAATTACCACGTACCGATGCTCCCGGTATATAATCCCTGCCAGGGAGTTCCAGCACTTTATTGCTTAATGTGGTAGCGTTAAAACCGATGTTATACGACAAATCATTGCTGATTTTCTCTTTCCAGTTCAGGCTTAGTTCCACCCCCATGTTTCGAACTTTTCCATTGTTGTTTAAAATCTCGCCAACACCTCCACCGGCAGCGATAGGTACGTAAAACACAACATTATTGGTTTCACGGTTGTAGAAATCAATTTCTCCATTGAGTTTCTGATCCAGCACAGCAAAATCAACTCCCAGATTGACTTCATTCACTACCTCCCAATTCAGAAAACGTTGTATCACCGTTTGGGCACCGCGTCCATCAACTAATACATCTCCGAAAATCCCGGAACTGCCGGCACCGGAAGATCCCAGTATGACCGCTGAATTTGCAGGAATATTGTCATTCCCCAATAAACCCCAGCTCCCACGGACTTTCAGATACTGGAACATATCCTGCTCTGCCATAAAATCTTCACCTGTCAGCACCCAACCCAAACCCAGTGAAGGGAAGTAGCCCCATTTTTCCTGATACTTAGAACTGCCATCGGCACGGAAAGTAAAGGTAGCCAGGTATCTGTCGGAATTGTTATAGGTAGCCCGGGTAAACATAGAAACCCCGTTATAGGTAAAGCCTCCGTCATCTGAATACCTGTCGCGAAAAGATCCGTTTACCAAATAGATCGACTGATCATCAAATCCGGGAACATCCTGTGCAGTACCTTTCATCCATGATTGTTTTTCGGTACGAACCGAATGCCCCAGCATCAGACTGAAGCTATGTTCATCAATTTGGTCGTTGTAGGTAAGTAAATTATCAATGATTTGCTTTGTGCTGATACCGAAAGTCTTGCTTAACGATGATTTACGCACTCCCTGCGATCCTCCGACGTTGAATTCAGGAGTATAGTTCTGCGCTTTCCATGAACTGGCATCTTCGTTGAATGACGTTCTGAATTTAAGTTTCTCGGGAATAAGTGTTAACTCGGCATAGGTGGAGAATATCAGTTTTATACCATCTTCCTTATTGTTGTTATAGTATGCTGAAGCAACGGGATTTCCATACTGATTACCAAAATTATAGGTCTGTGGAGCCCCGAAGCGAACAGGATAGGCGGCAGTATTGGTTTCGTCGTAAACAGCATATACCGGCGGATTTACGAAGGCCGAAAAGAATGCGTTATTATTGGCGTAATTTTTTGAGTTGTCGGATACTACGGTATTGAATCCCAGACTGAACCAGTTGTTCACTTTCTGATCTACCCTGGCTCTGAAGTTAAAACGCTCGAAATCATTCGTTGCCTTCATAATCCCTTCCTGAAAGAAATAGTTGATCCCGACGGAATAATTAGTCTTTTCGGAAGCACCGGAAATATCCACTGCGTGACTATGCATAATGGCATTTCGTAATAATTCACTGTACCAGTCGGTACTGGCAGGATAAGCCGAAACATCTTTGGGAACATAGCCGGTAGTATTGGCATTGGCTTCGTTGAGCAGTTCCACATACTGTTTTGTTCCTGCAAGTTTCATCACATTTACGGGAATCTGAACGCCCATGTAACCTTCATAGCTCACATTGGTTTGATCCATTTTCCCTTTTTTGGTTGTAACGAGCACTACTCCGTTGGCTGCCCGCACACCATAGATGGCTGCTGCCGAAGCATCTTTCAACACGGTAAGATCTTCAATATCACCGCTACTCAGGAAGTCAATATTTTCCACAAAGACTCCATCAACAATATAGAGAGGATGAGCATAATCACCAATTGAACCGACACCACGTATTTTTACACTTGGACCAGCTCCAGGAGCGCCACTATTAATCACCTGAACGCCCGACATCTTTCCCTGAAGTGCCGACATGGCATTGGCAGTAGCCTGTTTTACCAAATCTGTTCCCTTAACAGTTGCAATAGGGGCAGTCATGTCCTTGGCCTTTTGTGTTCCATAACCTACCACTACAATTTCTCCCAGCATCTCAGTATCCTGATTTAACTCAAGCATCAATTTTGTTTCTTTTGAAACAACAACTTCCTGCGAAGTATAGCCTACATAAGAGACAGAAATTGTCGCTCCGGCCGGGATATTGATGGTAAACAACCCATCAAAGTTTGTAATGGTTCCGTTGGTGGTTCCTTTTTGCAACACCGTGGCACCAATCAGTGGTTCACCGCTTTTCTTGTCGACCACAGTTCCCTGAATCTTCAGTTCCTGTGCAGTCAGGGTACTTGTTACAAGCAGCGTTAAAATAAACATCAAAAAATTTACTTTCTTCATTGTATTATTTCTTTTTCGGTTAATGTGTTTACTTAATAACAAATCCCATGGATTTTAATCCCTGCTGAATTTCGGGCTGTTGCATAAAGAGCTTCCATATCAGGCCACTTCTGTAATTTTCTATCATCACCGCAATTGGTCCCTGGTCAATGGCCAGATAACTTTTCACCACCTGCTGACCTTCTACCATTCCGGGATTAAAGGCATCATAAAATCCATATTGTCCCAACAGGCTTTTCCCACGATCATAATACAGATGACGTAATACCGCCAACGACTCTTCGGGCGTATATACTATTGAAGATAACGCTGCAGTAGGCGATATTGTTCCGTTTTCTGCCTCTGTTCCCGGATGATGGGAAGTATATCCCACCAAAGGATCGTCAGAAGAAGTAAAACCCCAGCAGTTAGCACCATATCCCTTATGTTTCTTAGGGTTATCGATGGCATAGGCACGATGAATCAATGCGTGTGCCCGGTTCCGTTCGAAATAATTGGTATGCCTGTCGGTCAACCCTTTAGGATTGAGTCCCAGAAAAGAATAATGGGTAAAGAACAACGGACCGCCATAATCCATTCCCAAATCGAGTCGGATACCATAATACGATTTGCCATTCAGATAATAGGGAGATGTTTTGAAACTGGCTTCATAAACGGATTTAGTGATCGGAAAAGTAGGTGAAGAAGCTGCCAGTACATAGGTAATGAGCGTTTCGTCAAAACCTTTGATACGATGGTTCATTTTCCATCCGTAGTTTTTTGACCAATGCCAGTAAAGTGAATCGGTTCCCTGTGTGTACCAGTTCCATTCCACGCTTTCCCAAAGCTGGGTAATTCTTCCTGCCAGAAGTCTTTCCTGAGGGTTTCCTGTATGAAAATACTCCCGGGCGGTAAGTAATCCCTGCACCAGAAAGGCTGTTTCAACCAAATCACCCCCATCATCATATTTTGAAAAACTGAAAGCCTTACCTGTTTCTGCATCGTACCAATGCGCCCAGGCGCCGTGGAAACGTTCAACTTTTTCAAGGAAGGTAACTATTTTTGTGATGGTTTTCTGTGCTTCCTGCCTGCTCAGGTAATTTCTTTCGGCACCGGCAACCAATGCCATAATACCAAAGCCGGTTCCTCCGGTAGTCACAATTTCACCATTCACATCATTACTTCTTTCCCTTGCCATGCCGCTGACAGGCTCAGCATAGTCATAAAAATAACGGGTGGTATAACGTTGCGTCATGTCCAGCAAAGCCTCATCGGTAGCCGGATAGACCGGCAGTTTTACTTCAAATTTCTTTGCATCTTCACTTTTCAGGGATAATCCTTTTGGTAGAATCCTATAAATGAAGATTTGTTCTTTTTCTACCGGTTTTCCAAAGAAATCGAGATAAAATGCTGAAGTCGTCGCACCGCAATATTCAAATTTTTTCCCCTGATTCATCGAACGGTAAATCTCGTACTGAAATCCTGTCCGGTTCACCCAGCTCAATTCCACATGCGCGGGATAGACTTTTGCTTTCTGCTCGAAGGGAACAATATAAGTTGGATTCTCTGCCCCCATCCTTCCAAGTACCAGAACAAAAAACAGTAAAATAATTTTTCTCATGGTAACAATTTAAATGGAATCATTTTTACATCTCTGGAATTTCCTCCGATGAACAACTGAAAATCACCGGGTTCAGTTCCGTAAGTCATATCCTGACGATGAAACGCCAGCATTTCTGGAGTAATTTCAAAACTCACCGTTTTACTTTCACCTGCTTTAAGTGATATTTTTTCAAATCCTTTCAGTTCTTTAACCGGACGTGTAACACTCCCAACAAGATCACGAACATAACACTGAACCACTTCTTCTCCATCGTGACCACCATTATTGGTAACGGCAACAGTTGCTTTAATGCTGCCTTTTGCCGTCAGTTCGTCACTCGACAGTTTAATATCGGAATATACAAAGGAGGTATAACTCAACCCATAACCGAAAGGAAATAACGGATCATTCGGGCTGTCAATGTATTTCGATTTGTATTTATCATTGGGAAGATAAATCGGGCGACCGGTATTTTTGGCGTAATAATATAAAGGAATCTGACCTACATTCACAGGGAACGACATGGTGAGTTTTCCCGAAGGATTATACTCTCCGAAAAGCACCTGTGATACAGCCTTTCCACCCATAGTACCCGGATACCAGGCTTCGAGCATGGCATCAGCAAGTTCGTTTTCGCGGGTCAGATCCAGCGGACGGCCATTCATCAATACTACAATGACCGGTTTATTGAGTTTCGACAATCTTTCAAGTAATTCGGTCTGAACACCGGGAACATTTATGCTGGTACGACTGGCAGCTTCTCCGCTCCATTCCCAATCTTCACCGATAACCATCACGATTTTGTCGGCAAACAGCGAAACACCTAATGCCTTTGCAAAACCAGAACGGTCATCTCCCGTTTTTTTACATCCTTCAGCATACATCACATTATTTTCACCGTTATACGCTTTGATCTCGTCTAATACCGAATGCATAAAATTCCAGTCGCCTGCGGCCTTCCACGACCCCAGTAAATCGCGTGTAGAAGTAGCCAGTTCACCAATCACTGCTATTTTTTCTCCTTTTTTTAATGGCAAAGCCTGATTATCGTTCTTCAGCAATACCATTGATTTTTTAGCTACATCCAGCGCGGCATCAAGATGTTCGGGAGCATACACCAATCTTTTCTCGCGATCTTCATTGCAATAACGATACGGGTCATCAAAAAGACCGAGTTTGAATTTTATTTTCAGAATCCGGCGTACGGCATCGTCAATCTGCGATTCATTTACCAGGCCTTCTTCTACCTGTTTCTTAAGGTATTTAAAATAAACTTCGCCCTGCATATCCATGTCGACGCCGGCGTTTATCGCCAGTATGCCTGCCTCTGCATCGTCTTTGGCTACACCATGATGTACCATTTCATTGATGGAAGTGTAATCAGTCACCACCAATCCTCTGAAACCAAGTTCCGTACGCAGCAGATCTGTGAGCAGGTATTTGCTGCCGGTTGCAGGTACACCGTCGTATTCGTTGAATGAAGACATAACACTCATAACGCCTGCATCAATTGCTGCTTTATAAGGAGGAAGATAGGTATCAAGAAAAACGCGTTCCGACATATCCACAGTGTTATAGTCACGTCCGCCCTGTGGCGCTCCATAGGCAGCAAAATGTTTCACACAGGCAAGTACGGTCAGTGTATCCGACAGATCATTATCGGGACCCTGAAAACCTCTTACCCTTGCCGCAGCTATTTTGGAGCCGAGGAAAGGATCCTCACCGGCACCTTCCGACACCCTGCCCCAGCGTGGATCAACTGAAATATCCACCATTGGAGCAAAGGTCCAGTTGATGCCTGAAGCAGCTGCCTCAATGGCTGAAATCCTGGCAGATTTTTCAATAGCTGCCATGTCCCACGATGCTGACTCACCCAAAGAAATGGGAAAAATTGTTTTATGTCCGTGAATCACGTCATAACCAAAAAGTAATGGAATTCCCAAACGGGATTCTTCTACGGCAATTTTCTGAAGTTTTCGGGTATAAGCGGCTGTATGTGCGTTAAAGATATTACCACAATGACCTTTACGGATGTCTTCGAGATAACCCTGACGTAAAGTAGGCCCTGTTACGTCCCAATCGGAAGTATAAAGTACCATCTGTCCGACTTTTTCTTCCAGCGTCATTAGTTTCAGCACCGAATCGGCCTTCTGATCCCACGTGGCTTCCTGAGGATCATCTGACTGTTGGCGACAAGCCGGCAACAGTAATATGGTAGCGAATACCAGTGATAAGAGTTTCTTCATTTTATGTGATGTTATGTTTTTCCGGTTTTACTTATTTACAAACAGTTTTCTTATATCTCAAAGAAATCTGTACATAAAACACACAAAGGGTGCTTTAAGTTGTGGGAACAAATGTACGGTCGTGCAACAGGCAAAACCAAATTTTTGCACCCCATACGAACACTACATCAAAAAATAATTAAAACAGGGTATCCTATTTTACCACTACATGATTTAAAAAAAACAACACAACAATCTGATTATAAGAGAATATAATAAAAGATATTTTTAGAAAGAGATTATCTGATTTATTTGAATTCAATCATGAATTCAGTCAGACTTTTGTGGGATGGAAGGTTAATTTTCTTTCGGATACGATATCTGGCAACTTCCACCCCTTTCAAAGTAATGTTCATCAGATGGGCAATATCCTTACTGGAAAGATTCAGACGTAAATATGCACAGAAACGTAAATCATTGGAAGTCAAATCGGGATAATCCCTGTGGAGATGACGGAAGAAATTCTCATGGATCCGGTCGAAATTGGCCTGAAATTTTATCCAATCGTCTTCTGAAGATATATTATCATCAATCATCCGTATGAGTTTATCTGCATATTTATTGGGATATTGGGTACCCAATGCTGCTTTTTGTCTGATTACTTCTTCTTTCAACAAAACAAGCATTTCATTTTTATTGATCAGGCTCATAGTCGATTCGGCAAGTTCTTTGCTCTTGAGGGTCAGGTCTGCTTCCAGTTTTTCGTTTTTCAGTGCAATGATTTCCTGTTCCTTTTTCTCAATTTCATAACGCTGCCTGTCTTCCTGCTCTTTCTGAAGCAACAGATGCCGTCTGTGATACCGGTTTCTGAAGAAACGCATCGTACCGTAAATAAACAAAATGATAAGCAAAAGGTAAAAAATCCGGGCTCCGATGCTCCAGTAAAAGGGAGGTTTTACTTCAAAAGCATAACTCATCTCCGACAGTTTCAATCCACTGTTATCCAGCACTTCCACATGTAACACATACGACCCGTGAGGCAGGTAATCATACACTTTCCTGTTCGACAGCACTGGTGCTCCCCATAATTTATCCAATCCCTCGAGCCTGTAACGGTACTTCACATTATTCATTTGTGTGTAATCCGGATAATACACTGTAAAAGTGACATTGTTTTTTCTGAAAGGAATTTCCAGTATTTTATCGTTGTCATATAACGGTAAATACTGTACTTTACTCAAATCAACATCAGTGACACTTACTGATTTTAGTTGGAGTGAGACCTTCTGAAGAACCTTTTTCCCTGATTTATATTGGTAAAGCGCCAGTCCGTTCTCAAGCGTTAGCAGACATTGATCATCGTTTACAGGCACAACATGCTGATAATCGTCAACTGTCTGATTCTTGAATAAGGAATATTGAACAATGTCAAGTAATTCGGCTTTTCCTTCTTTTATCCTGAAAAGAGAGGCTTCGGTATCTCTTATGAACCAGTAATAGTTGGATTTAAAATGTGCTATCCGAAAAGCTGATACTGCATGACCCAGACTTTCATTAAGTTCTTTATAAGGAATGATTTGTTTTTCAATATCATCATAGGTATAAAAAGCATGATGATCGGTAAACACCACTCTGTTATTTACCGAAAAAACATTGATATTATACTTATTCACCCCATCAAGAGAATTATAGGTGTTGATCCGCTCAATCTTTTTGAGATCCTGACTCAACTCAATAGAAAATAATCCCTGATGCAGGTGGCTGGCCCATATCCTGCCGGTGTAGTCAATTTCGAGATAACGTACGGGATTCACAAAACCATCAACAGTATGACTGAATTGCCATAAGCCATTCTTTTTCAGATAAATGCTCAATTGAGTATAAGTCCCTTCAACCAACACTTCCTGTCCATGAATTATGCCTCTCTTTATGCAAAACCCACCCTGAACCGGCGAGCTGAGTTTAGGAATTCCATCCACTAGCTGAAAACCGGCATCATTATTTCCTATATAATATTGATTATCGTGTGCCGAGATATGCCACACCTGACTTTTTACCTGATTTACCGGTTTAACATTCTGAATCCTGTTTTTCAGGAATTCTCCTCTAAATAGTCCCTGGTTTGTCCCAATAAAAACTTCAGTTCCTTTAATTTTTACATCATATACTGCACCGATGGGCGGATCAAAGGAATTAATAAACCGGATATCCGAATTCAACTGCAAATAAGCTATCCCTTTGTCTAAAGCAAGCCAGACATTTCCACCCTTGTCGATCAGCATGCCTAACACGGTGTTATTCTGAAGCACATTCGATTGATTAAGCATCCAAAGCCTTTTCCCTTCCTTATTAAACGCAATGACGCCATGCTGAATTGTTCCCAGCAAGATACTTTTATCAGAAGTAATGACAGCCCTGTTAACTACCACCTGCTTCAACAAATCATCGGCGTCGGTACTAAACCTTGAAAATACCTTTCCGTCGAAATAATACAATCCATCATTGATGGTTACCGCAATATAACGTTTTGCATCAAGAGGCAGGATAGTAAGTATATCCCCTTTCACCGGCTCCTGAGCAAAAGGAATCAATTGATGTTTTTGCAAATCGAGCCGGCATAATGCATATTGCCTGGTATTGACCAGCACATCATTACCGAAAGGACTGAAGAAAAGGAAAGTAACCGGTTGGCGATGTCCCTCAACAAGCTCTTTTTTAAATGTAAAATAGGACGTAAAACTTTGGAAAACAATTGTATTGTTGATTTCAAAAATTGTCCAAATCTCATCATTCATCATCGAATAGCCTTTCAGGCTGTCCGACAGCGATTTATATATTAATTTACCGTTCTGTTGCTTCTCGAAATAACCAAATTCTTCAAACGAACCTACATAAATCCTGTCCTGCTTATCAATAAAAACTGAACGTACCAGTTTATTCTGAGGCATGCGATACAGCTCCCATAAATTACCATCAAATTGCAACAACCCCTGATTATTGGCAAAATACATAAGTCCCCGACTATCCTGAGCCACCGACCAGTTCTGATTGGCAGCTCCATAATCCTGCTTCCCGAACTGCTTAACAATAGGAGTAAAATCCTGCCCAAAAGCAAAAACACTTGTACAAAAAAACAATATCAGAATATTACGAACAACCACCATATGACTTAAAGTATTAACTTATATACTCTTATATGCTCTTATATGACTTATATGGTTAATATCAAAACCACTTCTTACGGCTGAAATAAATGAGCATAGCAAGGGCTATCACCACCATCACTCCCCACATGATAAAATAGCCGTTTTCCCAGTGAAGCTCAGGCAACACGTCGAAGTTGGTGCCATAAACCCCAACAATAAAGGTAAGCGGAATAAATATTACCGAAAAAATGGTGAGGGTGCGCATGATATCGTTCAGCCGGGTGCTGACGATAGTATGATAAATAGAAATCTGGTCGAAAAGAATTTCACGGTAACTGTCGGACAGTTCAGTAGCTTCATTGATATTATATTGTAATTCTCTGAAATGAACCTTGTTAATAGCATGAATAAATTCAACATCCAGCTTCGCCAGCGAAAGTATCATTTCTTTTGCAGGCAAAATACTCTTGCGCAAATAGTTTATTTCTCGCTTGAAAACATTGATTTCATCCAACAACTCCTTGCGGGGATCCGTCGTCATTTTTTCGTCTAAAGTTTCAATTTTTTCACCGAGTATCCCAAGTATATAGATATAATTATCTACAACAACATCCAACAAAGTAAAGGCAAGATAGTCTGACCCCGATGTTCGTATCTTATTATTATATTTCCGGATTCGTTCTCTGATAGGTTCGAAAACAGGTCCGGCTTCTTCTCTGAAAGAAATCAAAGTATTATCACTGATAATTAAACTCAGGTTTTCGATGATCACCTGATCGTTTTTTTCCTGATGTTGTAAGAGCTTAATAGTAACAAAGATACCCTTATCAAAGACCTCCACTTTCGATCGCAAGGACGGGTTTAATATATCTGAAAGAATATTGTTGGGAATTTCAAATTCCTTTGCAACTTCTTCCAATCTGGCAGTATCATGTATCCCATTAATATAAATCCAGCTCAGGTTTTTTCTTTCATGAATATCTTTGAGTTGCTCTGCAGTGGTAACTTCAAACTCACGCACTTCTTTCAAATCAAAATCCATCACATTGATAAGGGTTTTCTCAATCTTCTTTTCCCCTCTGAAAACGACCGCGTAAGGAGACAAACCAATGTCCTCTTTTTTCTTGCGGGAGACTTTCGCTTTGACAAAATATTTGATTGGTGGTTTTTTCATGATTTATATTTTTGATATTTAATATCTTCAGTCAACGGTTGACAAACATCCGTCATTGCGAGGAGCGAAGCGACGAAGCAACCCCCTCTTGAATAGTGCTTAGGTTAACAATCAACTTACAAGCAACCAAACACGTTAAGCCCGTCATTGGTTCCTTATTCATCGCGATTTGCTATTCAATCATCGCTATTAGCTAAATCACCGCCCTCTTCTATCAAACCTTTTGCTAATTGTTTTTTTGATTTCACTCCTAATTTTTTTAGTTCTGTTGTCTGTGTTATAAGATTCCCGGGACCCGTAGAGAGTTGCTTGAAAGCTGATTGGTACGCAGCTTCAGCCTTACCTAACTTATCTCCCAAATCCTGCAGATTTTCAACAAAACCTACAAATTTATCATAAAGCAGGGCTCCTCTTTCCGCAATTGCCAAAGAGTTCCGGTTCTGGTATTCACGCTTCCATAAATCTACAATCAATTTCAACGATGTAATAAGGTTGGTAGGATTCATCAACAAAATACGTTTATCATAGGCAAACGACCATAAATTTGAATCACCCTGCATGGCTGCAATGTAGGCTGGTTCACTGGGGATGAACATCATCACGAAATCCAGCGCCTGATCATAATCATCATATCCTTTGGAACTTAACATTACTATATGATTCTTCACCGCCGACACATGCGCATTGAGTTCTTTCTGCTGTTCTGCAGTATCTGTTGCCTCAACATAGCGGGTAAAAGCGTTCAGCGAAACCTTCGAATCGATGATCACAGTCCGGTTGTCGGGATATTTAATCACCGCATCAGGTCTCATTTTCTTGTTCTCCGCATCCGAACGCAACGCTTTTCCTTCTTCATCTTTGAGCTCATACTGCATGAAATACTCTTCATCTTTTCTTAAACCCGATTTTTCAAGTATCGTCTCCAGGATCATTTCACCCCAGTCGCCCTGAGTCTTGGTTTCACCTTTCAGTGCTTTTGTGAGATTACGGGCTTCTTCACTCATTAACTGGTTCAGTTCAGCCAGCTTTTTCACTTCATTGCCCAGTGAAAAACGTTCATTAGATTCCTTTTGATAAGCATCTGTCACAGTTTTCTTAAATTCCCTGATGTTCTCGTCAAGCGGTTTCAGAATAGCTTCCAGATTTTCTTTGTTTTTTTCCGTGAACTTCTTCGACTTGTCTTCCAGAATTTCATTGGCAAGGTTCTTAAATTCAGCAGCATATTTCTCCCCAATTTTATCAACTTCAGCTTTCAGCGTATCCAGTTTTTCTTTCAATGACTTAATTTCAGCTTCCCGCTGTGCCAATTGCACGTTTTGCTCACCCAGTAATTTATCTTTTGCTTCAATTTTCTCCAGAATAGCAGCAAGTTCCTCCTGTTTCACTGAGAGTACTTTTCCAATACTTTCCAGTTCGCTTTCAGTCCTTGCTCTGAACATGGAATACTCACGATCAAGATCAGTATATTTCATCTTTTCCGTCTGCTGAGCATTGAATGAAATAGATTTAAAAAGAAGATAACCTATAACAACTCCTGCAATTATTCCAATGATAATGAGTACAATCTCCATAATCTTACGCTTTACTTGTGCTGTTTTTTATGTTACACAAAGTAAACAATTTTATTTGAGAAATGCTTAAATTCTGCCAAATCTTTGCTGTTTTACTTAAGAAGAAAATTACTTCTGTCTCACAATCCTTAACATTCATCAAAAAATGATGCAAAGCCAAGGAAAAAAATTATCTTTGTACTTCAAAAAATTCTCATCAATTTTTTAAGTTATTTATGAAACTAAAAAAGATTAATTTTTTATTCTACCTGATAATCTTAGGTATTATTACTGCAAATGCACAAAAAATCACGCTGGAGGGCGGTTATTTCAATCCTAAACGTGTGGGTCCTACAACCAGTGAAACTTATTTCGATGCAATCAGATTAGGTGCCACTGTTGAGTATGACCTGAAATACAACATAGGAATTCAGAGCGGTTTATTATACAACATTGGTTATTCGAATAAAATGCAACGTTATGCGGTTTCGGGTGATAGTGTGACTTATAACACCTGGAGCCATGCACTGGAGATACCTGTCAGGGTTGTTTACAACCTCCCCTTATTCAAGGACTTTAAAATTTTTGGGTTTGCTGGTCCCAATATTCAGATTGGCCTGATACAAAACCAAAAAGTTGATGTTGGATTGAGTGACGAACTCGTTAATATGACTGGGCTTCAGTCGGGAGATTTTGAATTATACGGAGATAAGAAAATCAACCGTATCAACCTGCAATTGGGAGCCGGAGGCGGTGTACAATGGCGTAAATACTCTGTCAAAGCAGGTTACGACTGGGGACTGAATAACCTTGACAGAACAAAAGCAGATAAAGTCAAACAGGGAAACTGGTATGTCACACTGGGTTATCAAATAAAGTAAAAACAAGTCGATTACGTTACTTTTAGCAACAAGCTATGGATTTATACGAAATCTTCCTCGAACATCCCGAGATCACAACCGACAGTCGCAATTGCCCTGCCGGTTCGATTTTTTTTGCATTGAAAGGTGAAAACTTTAACGCGAATGAATTTGCTGCAAAAGCTCTTGAGAATGGATGCTCTTACGCAGTGGTTGATGAAGCTAAATACGCTGTTGACCAGCGATATATTCTTGTAAAAGATGTCCTGAAATGCTTGCAGGAACTTGCCGGTCAACACCGGCAACAACTGGGAACCAAAATCATTGGTATTACCGGCACCAACGGAAAAACAACTACTAAAGAACTGATTGCTTCGGTACTGAAAGAAAAATACAAAATTCATTTTACTCAGGGCAATCTGAATAATCACATCGGTGTTCCTCTCACTTTATTAAAATTAAAACCAGAACATCAGCTGGCTATTATAGAAATGGGTGCCAATCATCCCGGTGAAATTAAACAACTTTGTGAAATTGCACAACCTGATTTTGGCATTATCACCAATGTTGGAAAAGCCCACCTCGAGGGATTCGGTTCTTTTGAAGGGGTGATGAAAACCAAAGCTGAACTGTATGATTATATTTCGGCCAATGGTCTTGGTATCTTCATTAATGATGATAATGATTATCTGAAACAGATGGCTGCCAAATCGAATGTGAATCCAGACAAACAAATTGCTTACGCTCAGAAAAGTCACCCGGATATGAGCATGGTGACTGGTCGGGTTTTAAACAGCGATCCTTTCCTGACAATGGAATGTCAAACCGGAAACACTTTTCAGATAAAAACACATTTGATCGGAGCTTATAATGCAGAAAATGTATTGGCAGCCGTGACCATAGGTCATTTTTTTGGCATGAAAAATGTGCAAATCATTCAGGGTTTAGAAAATTACGAACCGGTAAACAATCGTTCACAGTTCATTGTAACTGCAAAAAACAAACTGATAGTGGATGCTTATAATGCTAATCCCACAAGTATGCAGGCAGCCATACAAAATTTTGCATTTATGCAGGTTGAAGCAAAAACTGCCATATTGGGTGAAATGCTTGAACTCGGGCAACAAAGTGCTGAGGAACATCAGACCATTATTAATTTGCTTAAAGAAAAGCTCTTCACCAATGTTTTGCTTGTAGGTAAAGCTTTTCAGGGTTGCACTTCTGATTATGTCACTTTTGAAACAGTTGAAGAACTAGTGATCTATCTGTCAAAAAACGACATTAAAAATCAAACTATATTAATTAAAGGTTCCAGAGGAATTCGTCTGGAAAAAATTATTTCATTGCTATAATATGTTCAAGACTAAGAATTTAATTGTTATCATTTTAATTTTAGTGGTGCTGGCATTGGCTGGTATTGCTATTTATCTTTACAACGATTCAAAACAAAAAGACGCAGAACTGACTGAGGTGGTGGAAATGATGAACATCGAGAAAGACAGGGTTGAAGATGAATATGTGGATTTAACGTATCAGTTCGATGGCTACACTTCAACCATCAGAAACGACTCCTTACTTAAATTACTGGATAGTGAAAAAAACCGTGTTCAGGAATTATTGGACGAATTGCGTAGTACAAAAGCTACCAATGCCCGTAAAATACAGGAATTGAAAGATGAGTTGGCATCAGTACGTAAAATTATGATGCATTTGGTTACACAGATTGACTCTTTAAATACTGAAAATCTGATGTTGAGAAATGAAAATTCTCAAATTAAAATGAAATATGAGGAGTCGTCTCAAAAAGTAGATGTTTTATCCAAAGAAAAAGAAGATTTAAGCGAAGTAGTAACCCGTGCCTCAAAACTGGAAATCAGTGCTTTTAATGTAACCACCCTGAATGACAGGAACAGAAAAACCACCATTTTCAGTAGGATTGCCAACCTGCAGTTTGATTATACCATTGCAAAGAATATTACTGCCGAGCCGGGAAAAAAGATTCTCTACATCAGAATTACCCGTCCCGATGGCGAACTGCTTACAAAAAACGCCGGCAATGTTTTTCCGTTTGAAAACAAAAAAATCGCCTATTCTGCAAAAAAAGAATACGAATATGGGAGCGAAGCTGTTCAGGATGTTATTTACTGGCAGGTAGAAGAGATATTACTAGTAGGCACCTACCGTGTTGATTTTTTCACTGATGGCTACCTGATAGGCAGTTACACCTTTGCACTTAAAAAGTAAAACTGCGGCAAATGTAATCTCAAATGAAAAAACAGGATTTTGTTAAGGCTTCTGAAAACATCGCTTTTGATGATCAACATCGCAAAACGATTGATTTTAATATCTCACGCTATGATAAAGCCGTGACGATAGGGATGGCCCGCTATAAAAATCTGTCACTGGCAAAAGATAATGCGGCTGCCTTCAAAAGAGAAATGCTCCGCAACTGGGATAAATACCTGTTGGAATTCGAAAAAAATATTACTGCCAACGGAGCCAAAGTGCTCTGGGCAAAAGATGAACAGGAGGCGAATGACCATCTCATAAGAATATTAAAGGAGAATAATGCACGATTGCTCGTAAAGAGTAAATCCATGACCACCGAAGAGATAGACCTGAACCATACTGCGGAATCGGTAGGTTGCGAATCGGTTGAGACCGATTTGGGTGAATTTATTGTACAGGTGGCCGGTGAAAAACCTTATCATATTGTAACCCCTGCCATGCATAAGTCGAAAGGTGATATTGCAAAACTATTCAACGAGAAATTCAATACTCCGATCAATAGTACTCCTGAGGAAATGACGGAATATGTCAGAGAGTTACTGCGCAAAAAATATATTTCGGCTGATATAGGCGTTACGGGAGCAAATTTTCTGATTGCTGACATTGGAGGAATATCTGTTACCGAAAATGAAGGCAATGCCCTCATGTCAACGGCTTTTCCGAAAGTGCATGTTGTTGTGGCAGGAATTGAAAAAATCATCCCGAAAATGAGTCAACTGGGGTTGTTTTACCCTTTGCTTGCTGCACATGGTACCGGACAACAGATTACGGCCTACAACACCATTTTTACAGGTCCACGAAAAAGCGGAGAAGTGGATGGTCCTGAGAAAATGTACGTTATATTACTCGACAATGGAAGAACAACTGTATTTGAGGATGATGAGGCGTATGAATCGCTGGCATGTATCCGTTGTGGTGCTTGTCTGAATGCCTGCCCGGTTTATAAAACTATCGGAGGATATACCTACGACACAACTTACAGCGGACCGATAGGATCGGTTTTGACTCCTTTTCTGAAAGGTTTTAAAGACTTCTCTCATCTGAGTTTCGCTTCTACGCTGTGTGGAAAATGCGTGGAAGTTTGTCCGGTGAAAATACCGCTGACCGACATCCTTTTATCAAACAGAAGAAAAAGCGTTGAGCAGGGATTACGGCCATTTTCCGAAAAATTGATGATGAAAGGTTTCAGTATGATAACAGGTAGCCGGACAACGCTGGATATAGTATCGGGAAATTTAAAAAATTTTGTAACTTTACCGCTGAATTATACTGCCTGGGGACCGAAAAGAACCATGCCTGAATTCGCAAAGAAATCTTTTTCGCAACAGTACAAAGATAGCGAAGAGCGAAAAGTGAATAACGAAGAGCTGTAGAGACGCACCGCCGTGCGTCTTATAGTTGAGAATTGAGAATTGAGAGTTGAAAATTCAATCTGTGAAATCAGAATTTGACAATATAATAATAATATAAGCATATATATCAAACAAATAATCATGTTGCAACATCTGAAATACCTGTTAATTTTTATTACCGCTATAAGTTTTTTTTCATCATGCAATGAAGATGAGTTTACCGATTGGAAACATCTGAATAACAAATGGCTGGAAGAGCATGCCAATGATGAAGGGTTTAACAAAACTGAAAGTGGTCTTTATTATAAAATTATTCATAAAAGTGAGGGTTATCATCGTCCAAACATAACAAGTGTTATTAAAGTTGAATACACTGGAAAATTAATCGACGGTACTAAATTCGAAAGTGCCACTAAATCAATGTATTTATATGAAACTATTGCAGGATGGCAGGAAGGATTGCGATTAATGAGAGATGGTTCACATTTTATCTTTTACATACCTGCAGAACTGGCCTATGGAGAAAAAGCAAAAGGCAGCGTTCCTCCAAATTCAGTGCTTATCTTCGATATTAAACTACTTCAATCCTACGATTAATCAACAATTTTGTGAAACGCAAAACATACAATTATGAAACATTTACAGTTATTTCTTCTCATTTTGCTTTCACTACCGGCATTTGGTGCCAGTTATACACTCGACAATATACCGAACCCGAAGGTATACGACAGTCGCACCTATGTGAGTAATCCTGATGGTATCATTCAGGCAACAACTGTGCAACAAATCAACATACTGCTCGACTCACTCGAAAAAACGACAAGAACAGAAGTAGCAGTAGTACTTGTGGAGTCGATCGGTAACGAAAGTATCGAACTTTTTGCCACTGATCTTTTTGCTAAATGGGGCATCGGTAAAGCCAAAGAAGACAATGGATTACTTGTTTTGTTCGTTCTTGACCAAAGAAAAATACGGTTTGAAACAGGTTATGGCATTGAAGGTCTCCTGACCGACGCAATGTCCAGCCGTATACAAAATCAAAGTATGTTCCCGTATTTCAAAGCTAACGATTATGACACCGGTTTTTTAAAGGGAATGCAACATGTAGTCTCTGTTTTGAAACAGGAGAACTTTGTTGCCGAAAAGAAAACTATCCCCTGGGGACAGATACTTCCACTTGTTGCAGCCGCGTACCTGATTGTATTTATTATCGCATTCATCTGGTTGAGTTCTTCCGTAAAAAAGATACGTAACAACACCCTTCTGAAGACTAATATGAGTAAGTACAAAGCTCTTAAATCTGAGAAATCAGGTATTATGCTTGTATTAAATATTATCATCCCGGTGATAGGGCTCTTTATCATTATCTTTTTTTCAAATCCAATCTACCTTGTTTTTCTGGTAGGTATTCCAATTGTAACTTTACCTGCCAATCTTTACGGTAAAATAATGATGAGCAAGATCCGACGGCAACCGATTCCTTGTACCGCTTGTGATGGCAAAATGCATCTTCTGTCAGAAAAAAAGGAAGACACTTTTCTAAAACTGTCACAACAGTTTGAGGAACAACTACATGCAGTTGATTACGACGTTTTTGTATGTGACGACTGCGGTAATGAAGCTATCTTTACTTTGGACAAACCAAGTATTTACTCTGAATGCCCGAAGTGTAAAACCAAAGCATTTATTTTACACGATAAACGGGTAATCGTTGAGCCATCATTTGTCAGTGCAGGAACAGAACGAACCACTTACAAATGTAAATTCTGCGGTTACGAAGAACATAACAACACCCACCTGCCACGAATTTCAAGATCTGCCGGAAGTTTTGCTGCAGGAGCAGCTGCCGGAAGTCTCTTTAGTGGTCGTGGTGGTTTTGGTGGCGGAGGTGGTTTCAGCGGAGGCAGCTTTGGTGGCGGTTTTTCCGGAGGCGGTGGCGCTACGGGAAGCTGGTAATTTAGCGAATAGCGAAGAACGAATAGGTATAACAGCGAGAGAGTAATTGAAGAGGAGATTGCAGTCAGTTATATAACATAAACCCCGTAGGGGTGACATCTCGGTAGCCCCGGGTTTTAACCCGGGGTATAAATTGAATTCAAATGATTAAGAGTCCCGTAGGGACGACACAAAATACAAACGACGGCATATTGACCATAGACAAAAGACATTAAACAAATTCAACAGTTATTCTGTTAAACATTTCAATCGAAGTAAAATGGAGATCCCGATTTGTCGGGACGATTAAACAACTAAACAACAAAAAGACAACAATATGAAAAAGACAACCATTATTTTAATTTCAGTGGTAGCTGTTATTGCTATCATCATTTTATCTTTCATCAGTAAATACAACAGCATTGTGGTTCTTGAAGAAGATGTAAACGGTCAGTGGGCCAATGTGGAAAATCAATATCAACGCCGTGCAGACCTGATACCAAATTTAGTGGCTACTGTAAAAGGTTATGCCGAGCATGAAAGCGCTACCCTTGAAGGAGTAATTGCCGCTCGTTCGAAAGCCACACAGGTAACTGTTAATCCTGATGATTTAACTCCCGAGAAACTGCAGGAATTTCAGGCTGCTCAGGGACAGTTAAGCTCGGCATTAGGTAAATTACTGATGATTACAGAAAATTATCCTGACCTTAAGGCCAATCAGAATTTCATGGAACTTCAGGTGCAACTTGAAGGTACTGAAAACAGAATTTCAACTGAAAGAACCAGGTTTAACGAAATGGCTAAAAATTATAATGCTGTAACCCGTCGTTTCCCAACAAATATTGTAGCCTCAATGTTTGGCTTCGAAAAGAAACCTTATTTTGAAGCTGAAGAAGGAAGCAATGTAGCTCCTGAAGTGAAGTTTTAAATACCTTCTGTCTGGAAAAACACAATATCGAAAGCATTAATCACGTTAAGGCAATAAAAACATGTCAGATAAATATACACCAGATGCCGGGCGGTATAACCAAATGAGTTATCGTCACTGCGGCAAGAGCGGTCTTCAGCTACCCATGATTTCACTGGGATTATGGCATAACTTCGGTGACGCCGATGATAAAGATGAAGCTATAAAAATGCTGCATTATGCTTTTGATCAGGGAATTACACATTTTGATCTTGCTAACAATTACGGAAGTCCTTTTGGTAGTGCGGAAAAAAACTTCGGAAAAATGCTGAAAGATGATTTTGCACACTATCGTGATGAAATGATTATCAGCACAAAAGCCGGACACGAAATGTGGCCGGGCCCGTATGGAGACGGAGGGTCACGTAAATATCTGATGGCCAGCATCGACCAGAGTCTTAAAAGGATGCGCCTGGATTATGTGGATATTTTCTATTCCCATCGTTACGATCCCAACACCCCTATTGAAGAGACAATGGGGGCATTGTCCGACATCGTTAAACAGGGAAAAGCATTGTATGTTGGCATTTCAAAATACCCGGAAGATAAAGCCAGAGAGGCTTACCGTCTGTTGAAGGAAAACGGAACACCCTGTTTAATTTATCAGGGGAGATATAGTATGCTCGCCAGAGAAATTGAATATTCAGTTTTGCCTCTGGCACAGAGAAACGGTGTCGGATTTATCGCCTTTTCTCCACTGGCTCAGGGGATATTGTCCGATAAATATCTGAACGGCATTCCGGAACACTCAAGAGCAGCACTCAGTCATGGTTTTCTTCAGAAAAACCAGGTAACTCCTGAGATAATTGCTAAAGTGAAACAATTAGGCATTCTTGCTTCAGAAAGAGGTCAGACCATTGCTCAAATGGCATTGGCCTGGTGCTTCCATCAACCGGTGGTAAATTCGGTGATCGTGGGTACCAGCTCGGTTCAGCAATTGAAGGATAATATTGACGCACTGAAGAATACCTCATTCACTCCGGAGGAGTTGTGGAAAATTGGTGAAATTGTTGGGTAAACTTGAAACTTCAACCACAAAAGGCAAAAAGGAAGACTAAGGAAACACAAAAGATTAACTAAGAACTAAGAGCCCGGAATTAAGAACTATAAGTTATAACTGATTTTCAATAATCACTTTCAGATATTCATTATTAGATATTCGCGATTCACTTCTTTTGTGCCTTTTGTAGTTATAATAATGTACAACAAACTAACATATAATTTAATAATTATATCCCTCTCTGTTTTTTTGACGGGGTGCTACGATAACTACGTCTCATCCATCCCTGATTACCCGGTAAGGCTTCAGCTTAATCTCACGTCTACTTACCCAACTTTTAAAGACAATCCGAATACATTTCTGATATTTAAAACACCAGTACAGGCAACTGATCGTATTGGTTTCGGAGGGGTACTGGTTTATGTTGGTTTTGACGGAAATTATTATGCCTTTGACCTCGCGTGTCCCTATGAAGCTAAGCAAAACATCAAAGTTACACCTAATGAATTGGGGCAGGTTGTTTGCGAAACCTGTGGTACAGTTTACGACATCAGTTATGGTATTGGAAATCCAAAAGCAGGACCTTCAAAAGAAATTCTAAAACGCTATAAAGTATCACTACAGGGGGATGTACTGTATATTTCAAATTAACATTATTAGGTTTCGTTTGCTATAACTTCACCATTAACAACTCTTTTCCCTAATCATGAAGTGCTTTAGTAATTCTTTTGGACTGAGCAGGTAAAGGTTTAGATTTGCCAACTGCATATCGCTGCAACTGACGTTGATTAATTCCGGTCAATCTTTAAAAGCAGAATTTGTGAAAATACCTTTATAATGCATTAATAAACTCTCCGGATCAAACTTAAACACCAACTCATAAGCATTTTCAAACACAACAAGTATGTCATCACCAAACTCACGGCTAGTTTCTAAGTGAAAGTCCAACGCCTGGCGCATATTTCTTTGCAATTCTATAAACGTTTTCCCTGTTGAAACACAACCTGGTAGAATTTCAATATATGCTGCATAATTATTGTCTGTTAATTCCACTGTGACATCAACTTTTTCCACAATGATGAAAATCCCTGTTACCAATCTTTCCTTTTCCAAATTAGTGAACTAATCCCTACTGTAGTAACATAGACGGGATAAACCAGAGAAAGCGCAAAAGCTTTTAACACCTTCAATTTAAAAAGAAATAACGGCTGGATGGACTGCAAAAAAAAATTGTCGGTCACAAACTTAATGACAAAAACAGACAAAAAAACAAACCATAATTGAGGTAGAAAAAATGCCAGCACGAACAATGCAAAAAGTAAAGAATTGACTCCAGCAACAATAGCTCCCGTAGTAAGAATCTGCCAATCAGTATATTTTGATGACTTCGACGCCCATCTTCTACGTTGATTTACAAAGGCTTTCAGACTTTTTTTATATCCGGTCACTACCATTGCCTCGCGCGACTTCAACACAGCAATTTTCCCGTTTCTTTTCTTAATGCTTAACAACAGAAAAACATCGTCTCCGGAAATTTCTTCCTCATGTAAATCAGCAGTACTATCCAGCCAGGCTTGTTTGGTAAAAGCCATATTGGCTGCGTTACATAATATAGGCATACCTGCCCCCGCTGCACCCATCCCTGTACCTACCAGAGTAGCAAATTCAAGTTGTTGAAGTCGTGTAAAGAAACTATCTCCTGATGTCATTTTTACAGGACATATCAGTAAATCAGCATTTGTTTGCAGGTGGAAGTTACTGATCGACTCAAGCCAAAACTCACCCGGTATACAATCAGCATCAGTGGTTACAATCAAATCACCTGATGATGCAAGAATACCTTCTTTCAATGCCAGTTTTTTACCTTTTGCTTTAGCATTGATGATTTGCACCTGCTCAAAAAAGGGCACCGATGCTTCCATGATTTGAAGCGTTTCATCTGTAGAATGATCGTTGACCCATACAAGTTCAAACTTTTTACAACGTTGAGCTTTCAATGCTTCAATCAATGCCGGAAGATGACGGGACTCATTCCGGCAACAGATTACGACTGAAATTTCTTCGGGTTTTCCTGTCGTGGATTTAATTTCAAAATAAGGAGTTATATTCCATCCCTTTATAAATATATAAATTATAAAAAGATAGGCTAACAGTAGTAATGCTGACAACAAAAGAATAAAATTGTACATCAAAACATATAATTCAGGTTAATGTACATACCCGTATCTCCATCCTGTTCGTTGAACGCCTTGCCATAATCAACAGAAATAACAAAATTCTCGTTCCATCCGATTTTAAGTCCTATACCGGCAGATGAGTGTAACTTTCCCAACTCAAAATCTTTTAGCAACAAATCATCCTTATCTGTCTGAGTAAGGCTTCCATAATTCTCTATCACAATAGGCTTTAATATCATGCCCGAATCAAAAAAGACATTGGTACCTAAGTAGAAATTCTGTTTAAAGGCCTCAAATTTGAGGAATTTATACCTGAATTCAACATTTGCGAAAGCAATATCATCCCCGACAACGCGGTTACGCAACACTCCCCTGAGAGAACGTTTTCCTCCCAGGCCCTGATTTTCGGCAGCAGTAAGAAAACTCGTTATTAATAATGGTTGTGCAAAATATGGTACTTTGTCTTTCCCTATAGTTGCCTGATAAGTCAGACGATAAGCCAGCACCATATCCTTCATTAAACTAAAATACTGCCTGTGAATCAATGCAAACTTCGTATGAGGCATAGCATTGATAAATCCGGGAGCCGTCTGCACCACCGCTTCCGTCCATATTCCTTTTGAGGCAAAAGCCCTTTGGTCGCGTGAATCATACTTAAGACCTGCTTTGATATAATTAATACTTCCACCACTCACTTCATCAGCATCAATAATACCATGACTGATGTATCGTTGATACAAAGAGCCTCCGGCACTGGGGGCAAGATCCAGCTTATCAATGTCAACCGTATCAATGGCAAAATTATAAAAAGTATAACCTCCTACCCATCCAAATTTCGAATCACCGAAATTTCCCTGCAAATCAAGCTTGGCACGGAACATATTCCTCTCCTGTCGGTAAAAAACGATGCCTTTCTGATCCAGTTCAGGTAAATAATCTGTCTGATAACCATTGAATCCATAGAAAGGCAGCATCTTGTCGGTGTAATAAGTTACATCGGCAGTCATTCTGATACCCGGAATTATTTTCTCTGTATCATACATAATACGGTTAATGCCGGTACCTTTGGTATAACGCGACCATTCCAGGTAAAGCGAGTGGTCATACTTAGGGTAATTAGAGCCATCTCCGTAATGAAAGAGATTTACTATAGCACCATACTGAAATCCAAGATCTGAATCGAAAGATACAGCAGGTAAAGCTCCAAAGCCAAAACCCGTTTTAATTTTTTCTTCAGCAACAGAACACACAGACATTGCTAACAAGCAAAATACCAATACCTTACATTTCATTGTCAAATGTTTTTTATTGATTATCAAACTAAATCCGGCTTCAAAGATAAAAAAAAAGCACACCATACAGTGTGCTTTTACTATTTTTTTCAATCAGGTATCAATTTCCCTTACATGCTTTACAAGTTCCGTAATAAGAAACTTCTATCGCATCGACCAGGAAATCTTCATTATAAGGAATTACATAAGCTTCAGGCTTCATATTGAAGACATCATGCACTTTACCACAGGATCTGCAATAAAAATGACCATGTCTTGATACGTCAGCATCATACCTTGCATTTTTATCATCAATGGTTAACACCTGCACCGCACCTTTTTCACTGAACAAATTCAAAGTATTGTACACTGTTGTTTTTGAAAGTGTGGGTATTGAAGGATTCAGTGCCAGATATATTTCTTCCACCGTCGGATGAGTCTTATGGTTCATCAGATACTCCATTATGGCTGTTCGTTGAACAGAAGGTCTGATTGAATACCGCATCAGATAACGATGTGCCTCCATGTAATTCATAACATTATAACTATTCGGAAATTGATAAAAATTATTTATTACAGAATTATAAGATATTGATTTCCTTCAAAACATTATTGGTTGCTCTCACTGCAGCCGCACTTTTCTCAAACAATGCTTTTTCTTCGTCATTCAATTTATAATCGATGATGCCTTCAACACCGTTTTTACCAATCACTACCGGCACACCGATACAGATATCTTCCTGTCCGTATTCTCCTTCCAGAGAAACACAACATGGAATAACCTTTTTCTGATCGTGAATAATTGATTCAACCAGATAAGCTGCAGCTGCACCCGGAGCATACCAGGCTGAAGTACCTAGTAAACCTGTAAGTGTTGCACCACCTACCATGGTATCAGAAACAACTTTTCCCAGTGTTTTTTCATCCAGCAAATCTGCCACCGGACGACCTTTATAGTTGGCAAAACGCGTCAAAGGTATCATGGTGGTATCACCGTGACCACCGATTACCATTCCTTCAATTTCATTGGCAGGAGCATTCAGCGCTTTACTCAGATAACATTTGAAACGTGAACTGTCAAGTGTTCCTCCCATACCTATTACTTTGTTCTTTGGCAGTCCTGCTGTCTTAAGTGTCAGGTAAGTCATGGTATCCATAGGATTACTTACAACAACAATAATCGCTTCAGGAGAATACTTCAGAATGCTTTGGGTGACAGTTTTAACAATTCCAGCATTTACACCAATCAGTTCTTCGCGTGTCATTCCCGGTTTGCGCGGAATACCTGAGGTAACTACAACCACATCAGAACCTGCTGTCAGGGCATAATCATTGGTACATCCCACCACATTGGAATCAAAGCCCAACAAAGTGGCTGTTTGCATGATGTCCAGCGCTTTTCCTTCAGAAATACCTTCTTTTACATCCAACAATACTACCTGATCTGCGACCTCGTTGAATGCTAATACATTTGCACATGTTGCGCCTACATTTCCGGCGCCTACTACTGTTACTTTCGACATACAATTACTTGTTTTTACTAAATTTATCTTTTTTATACTTATCTCAGATGCATTTGCAAAAGTACAATTTTTGAATCAATTAAAGAAAAATTTCTTTAATAATTTTAAAATATTAACTTCCCGACTTTCAGGCCTGAAGTGATTTTAGTGCCAACCTGCGAACCAGCACAATGAAAAAGCCGGTTAGCACAAGATTCAGCACCAGTGTTAATACTGAAATTGCCAGCAGGGGACCACCAATATTATAGCCGATGGCAATAAAAATAACTCCCGCACCAACTTCTCCACGGGTAAACATCCCGATTGAAATGGCCAGTCGCTCGGTAATTTTACGATCGCGATAATGTAACAACGGATATAACTTACCTATATTCGACAAAATAGTTACTACCAGGACATGTAAAGCTATTTCACCCCATCCCATCACCGGCTGTATTGTTGATTCGGAAGCACCTGCACCCAGTTGTCCAATAAACACCGGCATACTCATTCCCACCAGAAACATAAAAATGTACGAAATGATATTGGCTGCCTCAATATCCTTAGCACTTTCGTTATGCCTGTTTTTCATAACCATCCCCAGCACAAAAGCAGGTAATAACACTTCAATATGAATTCCATTGGTAAATACCAGTTTGGATGTAATGTAGATGACTTCTGAAAGCGTTACCACGATTATCGCATAAATAGCAATATGATACCATTTCTGAGGCAGATTGTAAGAATTCAGCTGTTTCCAGCCAAAGAAAAGCAAACCAAAGACAACCAGAACAATAATGTGTAGTTCCCACTGTAGACCAATCATCAAAATCTGAAGAGGAATCATCAGGAGAATGGTATCAAGATCATCAAAAATAGCCAGGGTCTGTATTTTTTTATATATCCAGCTTGATTTCAAACCAACAGCAGCCAGCATAGCAAACAAGATTCCTGCGGAAGTTGGTGCAGCAAACCGGCTGAGCAACAGATTATCCTTCCATGCATCCCAGTTTCCAAACATACCTTCAGGCATCAACAACATATAGTAAAAGGCAACAAACAACCAGGGCAAAGCAGCGGTCATCATAGCCACATAATAATCCATCGAATAGGTACGCCACTGTTTTTTATTAAGCTCAAACTCTCTACCTACGTTAATCATTATAAATGAAAGCGCTACAGAAAGCATAAGTCCTGCCACCATCCTGAAATCAGGATAGATACTTCCTAAGATCTCAGGCAAAAGCTGCGAAATCACCAATCCGGTTACTAAACAAATAGAAAATAAGACGATTTTTTTCATTGAATTACAACGTATATTTTTGCAAAAATACGACAAAAAATCAACAAAACAGCTATCTCATTGCATTTTAACTCATTCATCAAACTATCTGAAATTATTTTTTATCTTTGTCACATTAATTTTAAAACAGTAAGTTTATGAAAAAAATCACCTTATTGCTGCTATTTAGTATAGCATTCAGCGCTATGTCATTCGGACAAATTGACAATATCCTTGGAAAATGGAAAACCATTGACGATAACGACGGATCTACCAAGTCTATCGTTTATATTTTTAAAGCCACCAATGGAAAGTATTATGGAAAAATTGAGCATCTTTTTAAAAATGCCGATAAAAAATGTACTGAATGTAGTGGCACAAACAAAAACAAACCAATTTTAGGTATGATGATTATCAATGAAATGATTGAAAAAAATGGTACTTTAACTGGTGGCACTATCCTTGATCCTAACAATGGTAAAGTATATAAATGTAATATTAGTTATGACTCTGCAACTGGCAACCTGAATGTAAGGGGGTCGCTGGATAAAGGTGGTTTGATTGGCAGAACTCAAACATGGAAAAAAAATTAAAGACACATTACAACCAACTAACAATCAGACAAATACAATTATAACAAAAATTAAACTAGTTAATTTATGTTAATTTGATGAAAAATCATGAAAAATATGCTGTACAACATAAAAAAACGCTTTATATTTGCACTGTGTTTTTCATGGTATTAGATTTAAGGTTAACAAAAGATTGGGTTGTCGTGAGACAGCCCTTCTTGCTTTTTATACACTCCACTTTATGAAATTAATTTACCGGAGAATTCTCAGTAGCGCAGTCGATGCATTACCAGGCGCTGGAAAAACCGTTTGGTGGCTACTCAGAATCATCCTTCCTACCAGCTTATTGGTTGGTTTATTACATTATTTTGGAATTTTGGCATGGATGTCGGGATACCTGACACCCCTTTTTTCTATCATCGGATTACCGGGGGAATCTGCTGTAGTATTTATGTCAAGCATATTCTTACCTTTATACGCACCAATCGCAATTATTGCTACCCTACCGCTCGACATGCGGGAAATTACCATTCTGGCACTGATGTGCCTCATCTCTCACAACATGATCATTGAAAGTGCCATTCAGAAGAAAACCGGATCTTCCTACTTCGCCATGTTTTCTGTAAGAATTTTGTCTTCTTTCATTGGAGCTTTCCTGTTAAACATATTGCTCCCCGAACACATGGGAACAGCTCAAAACATGTCAGCAACGATAGCACACCCTGATTTTATTTCATGGTTGACACACTGGGCAATCGGCGCAGGATGGCTGATACTGAAAATTGCATTAATCGTTACAGGGCTGATGATGCTGCAAAACATACTGAAGACCTTTAATATTCTTGATTACCTATCAAAAACCTTTGCACCTGTGATGAAAATATTCGGACTTTCGAAGGAAAGTTCATTTCTTTGGTTTGTAGGCCAAACTATTGGACTGACCTATGGATCTGCAGTAATGATTGAGCAGGTAGAAAACAAAGACATTTCCCGCGCAGATGCAAATCTGCTCAACTACCACATCGCAATCAACCATTCATTACTCGAAGACACGCTGCTTTTTGTTGCAATTGGTGTGCCTGCCTCATGGCTGATCGGTCCAAGATTTATTCTGGCGATAATCCTAGTTTGGACAGTAAGATACATGATACATCGCAGAAAAAATATTTAGTAAAACTTTTTTTACACATAACTTGTTAATATGAGCAAAAAGATTATTTTTGCAGTACATTAACATACTATGAACATGTCCAAAAAAATCTCCAAAACAAAAAAGATGCTGATCGAAGTGGCAAGAGATCTATTTGCCAGGTATGGAAAAAGAAATATCACCATGAATGATATTGCCGAAGCATCCAATAAAGGGAGGAGGACATTGTACACCTATTTTAACAACAAAGAAAAAATCTTTCGTGCGGTAATCGACAAAGAATTAGAATTTGTTATTGATCAGTTGACCAAAGCCGCCAATGAGGCCGTTGAACCGGACATAAAACTTCGCAACCACATCAACACCCATTTAGATGCCGTAAAATATGTAGTAAACCGCAATGGTTCTCTAAAAGCTGATTTTTTCAGAGATATCTATGAAGTTGAACGGGCAAGAAGAAAAATTGATCAGGTGGAAATTTCGCTGATCCGTAATATTCTGGAAGAGGGAATTGAAAAGAAAATTTTCAAACGTGTCGACACAAATTTGTCTTCCATCATTATTTTCTACGCTATTAAAGGACTTGAAGTACCTTACATAAGGCAAACCCTTACCTCTGAATTTGAACGAAATAAAAGCAACATTGTTGATTTTATTTTTACCGGTATCGTAAGAAAAGGAAAGATACATGATTAACAATTTTCTCCGGTAAAAGGAATGTAACATCGTTTTATTATAATTGAAATACACGTTTCGTAATTTTGCGGCAAATTAAATTTGCAACAATGACGCAGTATTTCGTTCGCTCTCTCTTATTTACCATTACACTGATTTTCTCAGTCAACAGTATAAATGCCCAATCGTTTATCAAAGGTACTGTCACGGATAAAAAAACCGGAGAACCGCTCACCGGAGCCGCCATTCTTATTGAAGGCACCACAACGGGTACAACTGCCGATATTGACGGCAATTACGAATTGAAAACAGTGCCGGGAAATTTTACACTGATAGTTTCTTATGTCTCCTACACCACTACTAAACTTAGCAATATAATAGTTGAACAGGGAAAAACCACCCTACTTCCGATAGAACTGGAAGAAGTATCGCTTGAGCTAAAAAGTGTTCAGGTTGTCGCCCGAATGAAAACTGATACCGACCTGTCACTCCTGAGAAGTGTCCGTACGTCACTTCAGGTAGTAAGTGGTATCTCATCACAACAAATTGGCAAAACGCTCGACAAAGATGCTTCCGAAGTTGTAAAAAGAATTCCCGGGGTAACTATTCAGGACAACCGTTTCATCGTTGTCAGAGGGTTAAATCAACGTTATAATAATGTCTGGCTGAACAATGCCGCAACACCAAGCAGCGAAACCGATATTAAAGCGTTTTCATTTGATGCTGTTCCGAGTAACATGATTGATAACCTCCTTATTTACAAAACCGGAAGTGCTGAGAATCCTGCTGAAGCAACAGGAGGTTTTATTAAAATATCAACCAAAAACATTCCTGACCAGGATTTCACTCAGGCAGAGTACAGCATTTCCTACAATGATGTTACAACGCTTCAAGAAGCATATTTTCACCCAATAAAAGCTTTTGATTTTTTTGGTGCAGGAAGCATATCACGGGGAATTCCTTCCGGATACCCTGACAACCTGAACAAACTTACTGCAAATCAACGAGATGCATACGCACTAAAACTTCCAACAAGCTGGACATCAAGAGCAACCATCGCACTACCCAATCAAAAACTAACACTTACTTTTGGTAAAAAGTGGAACATAAAAGCTGCACGCTTAGGCACCACCACCTCTGTCAGTTACGGAAATTCATACAACACGCGCAACAACATGCAGAACTACATGTACGAACGTTATGATGATATTAACAACACTCCTGTTTATCTTTATAAATATCAGGCTGATATTTTCACCAGGGAATTCAGGATTGGTATCATGCATAACTGGGCCTATCAGGACACGACAGGAACCAGTATTGAATTTAAGCACCTGCTCAACCAGATTGGTATTGAAAACACCGCAAACTCTGAAGGATGGAATAATTACCGCATGAGCAATTTTCAATATTTCAGTCACCAATACTCAGCAAGAACCACTTATTCAGGCCAATTGAGTGGAAAACATCAGATAAGAAATAACGACAACAACAAATTGGACTGGAATCTTGGTTTTTCATATGCCAACAGAAATGAACCCGACCGACAGAACAGAAGTAATAAAGAAACAAGTCCGGGAGTGTATCAGTATGTTATTCCCGATGTACCGAGTATAAATGAGTTAGGGCGGCTTTATATGAAGAACCACGAACTTGTTTACATCGCAGCTATGAACTGGGAAAATAAAATTCCTATCGCAGATCTTTTGCCTACCATTAAAGCAGGCACCTACAATGAATACAAGACCCGCAACTTCAGCGAAAGAAGTATTACTTACCGGAATGCCTACGGAGATATGAGTACCGAAGAAATCAACTCCCTGGCTTTTGAGACCTTATTTACTGCTCCTTATCTTGGCACAGGAAAAGTGATTAGCATTGACGAACAAACTAATGTCGCCAATAATTATGCTGCCCAAAACCATTTATCGGCGGGTTATTTCTCTCTGATAATACCTATCGGCAAATTCAATATCAACGGAGGTATCCGTGCCGAGTTTAACCGCATGACCTTACAGGGTTACTATAACGCCAGCTCACCGGTAAAAGTGGATAACCCAAAATTAAATATATTTCCTTCTCTGAACAGCTCTTATAATTTTAATGAAAAGAACTTACTCAGACTAGCCTACTCATCAAGCATTAATCATCCTGAATTTCGAGAAATAGCTCCTTTAACTTATTATGATTTTGCAGAAAAAAACTCAATTGTAGGAAATCCGGATTTACTCGAAGCTACTATTCAAAATGTAGATTTACGATTTGAGCACTATCCTACTCCGGGTGAAACATTCACTATTGCTGCATTTTTTAAAGATTTCAGGAATCCGATAGAAATGGTCAGCATAGGCGCCGGATCATTATATTCATTCGACAATGCAAGAAGCGCCACCAATTTCGGTATCGAGTTGGAGATAAAAAAATCGCTTGCCTTCATTGGACTTAGACATCTGAGTGTAAATATGAATGCCGCTATTATTAACAGCATAGTAAAGTTTGAAGATCAGCAGGCAGAGCGAAACAGAGCCCTGCAGGGACAATCACCCTATGTGGTGAATGCCGGCTTTTATTATCAAAACGATGATACTGGCCTGTCATCCACGCTGATGTATAACGTCATGGGAAAAAGAATTATCGTTGCCGCGCAATTAAATCAGGGAATTGTTGAAGTCCCTGATATCTATGAAATGCCGAGGCATGTTGTTGATTTTTCGTTCAATAAAAAATTCGGCAAACAACTTGAACTCAAATTTGGCATAAAGGACCTGCTTGCTCAGGATCATATCACCCAACAAACATTCGAATACATGAAGGAGGGAATCCAAAAAACAGCTACACTTATCAACAAACGCTACAACACAGGCAGAACTATCTCATTAGGAATCAACTGGACAATAAAATAAATTTATGCTGTTACAGAATATACACACTTTCGTAATATATTTGTAACATCTGTTTCATTCCTTTGCATCGAAATTAAACAAATACTTATATAATTCTTTACAGATGGACAATATTTACATCATTATTGTACTTGTATTACTGGCTTTGGCAGCACTCGATCTTGTTGTCGGAGTTGCAAATGACGCGGTTAACTTCCTGAACTCGAGCATTGGTTCCAAGGTTGCTCCTCTATGGCTGATTCTTACCGTTGCATCGGTCGGAGTCATTATCGGATCTTTGTTCTCGACCGGCATGATGGAAATTGCCAGAAGCGGCGTATTTTATCCTGAGAAATTCACCTTCGCGAGTATCATGATGTTGTTTCTGGCAGTAATGATTACAGATGTAATTTTGCTGGATGTATTCAACACATTCGGTCTTCCAACTTCCACTACCGTCTCACTGGTCTTCGAGCTTTTAGGTGCTGCAGTGGCAGTCTCACTTTTCACCATCTGGCAGAACAATGAAACTGTTGACTTAGCACAGTACATCAACACAGGAAAAGCTTTAAAAATCATTTCCGGAATATTTGTTTCTGTCATTATTTCATTTGCGGTCGGCAGTGCCGTCATGTATTTATCCCGACTCCTCTTCTCTTTTCATTACGAAAAATCTTTCCTTTATATCGGTGCTATCTGGGGTGGTATTGCATTAACAGCAATCGCTTATTTTGCCATTCTGAAAGGATTAAAAGGCACTACTCTCGTTTCAAAAGAAACAATTACTTATATTACAGAGCACACCTGGACAATTTTAAGCTATACTTTTATCGGCATGACCGCCTTAATGGCTCTGTTACAACACGTATTTAAAGTTAACATCCTTACAATTATCATATTGGCCGGCACTTCGGCCCTGGCATTATCTTTTGCCGGAAACGACCTTGTAAACTTTATCGGAGTTTTCATGGCCGGACTGAGCTCCTATGAATATGCTTCAGAATTTGCTGCACAGGGAGGAAATATTGATAATCTCTACATGGGGCGGCTTTCTGAGGCAGTAGTCGTGGACTGGAGATATTTGCTTGGCGCAGGCGTAATCATGGTACTTGCTCTGTGGTTCAGCAAAAAATCGCGCAGTGTAACAAAGACAGAAGTAAACCTGTCGCGTCAGGGGGAAGGTTTGGAGCAGTTTTCTTCTACCGGAGCTTCCCGTTCTTTGGTTCGTAACGCTTTGAACATTGGCAGATTTTTCGGCTACATCACTCCTGTGAAGGTTAGAAAATTCATTGAAAGTCGATTCCAACCACTGGAAAGGAAAGCTCCCGGCGACCCGTCATTCGACCTTATTCGCGCATCGGTAAACCTAACGGTAGCAGCCATGCTCATTTCCCTAGGGACATCTCTTAAACTTCCACTATCAACAACATACGTCACCTTTATGGTCGCAATGGGAAGTTCTCTTGCCGACAGGGCCTGGGGGCGTGAAAGTGCCGTATATCGTATTACCGGTGTTTTAACTGTTATATCAGGCTGGTTTCTAACAGCGTTTGTAGCATTTACCGTATCAGCATTAATTGCTTTCCTGCTAATGTATGGTGGAATTTACGCAATCATTGGCCTGATTCTTCTTGTGATATTTCTACTCATTCAGTTTACTATGGTTCATAAGAAACGAACTGCAAAAGAAGAAGAAAAAGAAACAGCATCCACTATTAATACTGAACAGGAATTGATTTTAAGCTGCTCCTCAGAAATGGAACAAGCCATTGAAACAACCGTCCGCATTTACCGTTCCACCCTTGAGGGCTTATTTAACGAGGACAGAAAGCTACTCAACCAACTGCATAAAGAATCAGATGCCCTTTACCGTAAATACAAAAATCGCAGGCATTACGAGGTTGTTCCTACGCTGAAAAGAATTGAAACGGCATCAGTAGAGGTAGAACAGTTTTACATTCAGGTGATTGACTATTTCTATGAGATATCAAAATCTTTGAAGGTAATGACTGAATCAAGCTATAAATACATCAATGATAATCATGAAGGATTTTCGAAAGAACAGGTTAGCGACCTTACCAGACTGAGTGATCAGGTGATTGATGTGGTTTCAGACTTTATGAAAATGATCCAGTCGTGGGACTACTCGACCTTCGACAACCTGCTGGAAAAAAGACATCTTATTGCAGATTATTATCAGCAGGCAACTGCCAACCAGATCAAACGTGCCAAATCAAAAACATCTGGGACCCGCAACAGTATTTTATTCCTGAGTTTGTTGAATGAAACAAAGATTATTGCTCTGCAATCGAGCAATCTAATGAAATCGCAGAAACGCCTGGTAAAAATGAGAAAGTAAAAGAATGAAGGATATTAAAGCCATCCGAGCTTTTTATACCCTTCAACACAAAATTTGATTGCTTCAGAGAATTTTGTTTTTGCTTTCCATCCGGTTTCTGCACTTAATAATTCGCTGGTACAAATAAATGACGGAGTCGTCATTTGTTTGTACTGGCGATAATCATAAAAATTAGGTACACGAAAAACCACCGAAATTGCCGTGGATAGATACATAATCAATTTGATCAGAAATTTCGGAATAGATAAAAGGAAGATTTTCTTATTCATCTCTGAAGCAATCGTATCAACAATCTCACGGTTAGTAACCACCTCTTCTGATGTTACAAAATACAGTTTCCGGGCCGCACTGTGATTCTGAGACATAACATGAATTGCCTGCACCAGATCATCAACATAGATGAAACTCAACAACTGGGGTGTCCCCATCGGCAGGGCTGCAAAATTTGCTTTCACCATTTTAAATACCGTCAGCATAGCGGGATCGCCCGGACCTACAACCATAGGAGGCCTGAAAACAGTTGTAGCAAAGGGCTGTCCTTCAAGCAGCTGCTCTGCCTTCAGCTTCGCAATACCGTACGGGTCTATCGGCTGCGGAGTATCAGATTCCCGCAGGACTTCACCCTTACGGTTTGGTCCGGCAGCTGCCAGCGATGAAGCCAGAATAAATCGTTTCGGTTTCCACGCCTGATGGTTTATCACATCAAGAAGATGTACAACAGCCTCATGATTTATTTGCCTATAATCGGAACTGCGTTTACTTGTAATGATTGCTGCAAGATGAATAACAACATCAACTTCAGGCAACTGTAAGTCAGATTGCTCAAATATTTCCAGCCCACCCCTGATTACTTTCAGTTTTCCTTTAAAGTCCTGAGGTATTTTTTGAGGATTACGCACCAGCCCATATACTTCATGTCCTTCAGCAAGCAACAAGCGACATAAATGTATGCCGATAAATCCGGTACATCCGGTTACAAAATAACGCATAAGAAAAGCTTTGAAATAGTTTATATGACTGCAATATACTGCTATGCAACCCTAATAATATTCGGGTTGAAAATAATAACGGGGAACAAAGATAACTGATAATTGAAAAGCAATCAAACTTTTTTCAGGGAAAAAACAAAATTTAATCCTCCGGTACTGACATTATTGACAGAGATGGTACCTCCGTGATAAAGCACGGCATTTTTAACAATGGCCAGTCCCAGGCCGGTTCCACCCATTTTTCGGCTACGACCCTTATCTACACGATAGAAACGTTCGAAAATTCTGGCAAGATCTTCTTCAGGGATACCAAAACCATTATCTGAAAAAGTAAAATAATAATACAGGTCATCTTCCCTGTAACAATTAATATCCAAATAGACATTCTCACCCGCATAAGCCAAAGCATTATCGGTAAGATTCCTGAAAATAGAATAGATTAGGGAACGGTTTCCCTGTATTTCAAGTCTAAGCGGTAGTTTAATTCCCAACTGGAAGTTCTTCTCCTCAATCTGTAACTGTACATCGTTAAACACATCTCTGACAACTTCTGCCACATCCACTCTTTCTTTTTCAAATACATCATTTGCTTCTTCAATCTTATTCAGGGTGGAAATATCCTGAAGCAAGGCAGTGAGCCTCTGCGCCTGCTGAAAGGACCTTTGAATAAAAAAGTGTTGCCTTTCCTGCGCAAGCTCCGGATTATTAATAATGCTCTCCATATATCCCATAATGCTGCTGACAGGCGTCTTTAATTCATGTGAGATATTCTGGGTAAGGTGTCTTTTTAATTTATTTTCCTGTTCCTGAACAGTAATATCATTTATGGAGATTTCGAAGGTAGCATCCTTAAAGACAATACATTGTACCAGAAAAACTTTTCCTCCTTTTTCAATATTCAGTTGTTTCTTGTTGATGCTCTTGTTTTTAAGCCCTTCATCAATAAAAGCATTGATTTCACGGAATTCAGGAATAGAAAAAATTCCATCAACCGACTCCAACACCTTATCCGAAAGCATTTTGGAATAAACTATAAAATGGGTATTCACCAGGATTTCCTTTTTCTCTGCAGAAAATATCCCCAATCCCTCCTGGGAGATCTGCAAGTGCTGTATAAGTTTTTCCCTCTCTCTTTTTACCTGCGACTTAGTTTTCCACAGATTTTTATACGTTTTGACTATATCGTTGCTGATTTGCCCCAGTTCATCTTTTGGAAATACAATCTCTGAATCAACCACCTGCTCACTCTCAGCATGCTGGAGAAATAATTGCAGACGGTCAATGGAGCGGGTAATATTTTTTGAAATAAAGTACAGGGCTAATGAAGCAACTACCAACACAAAGAACATAAAATACAGGAAATACATGTTGGCAGACAACATCTGGGAAAGATCCATATTGTAGGGCAAAGCACTGCGAACAAAGAAATGTTCGAAGCGATGGGCAAGATAATAAAATTCTATACCCGTGGAACTAGACTTGCGTATAGTGACACCCCGGGCTGAATCACCGGCTGCCTCGTGGATTTCCGGTCGGCTAAGATGATTCTCCATCTGCTTAACATCCGGCACATAAGAATCAAAGAGCACATTCCCACGCAAATCAATGACGGTAACACGAAGGTTACTATCCGGAAACACTTTCAAAAAATCAGTCAGAGCGGCCGGATTAATGTCTTTATTTTCAATAAAATTATTGACAGAAAAATTATAAGTGGAGAGCAATTGGTCAAGTTGTTCGGTACGAAACTCTTTTTCACGTTGATACTGAAAGAAACTGATGACAATAATCAACAAAAAGAAGGTACTAAAAAAATACAGAAACAGTCGACGGTTGAGTTTCATCAGAAAATTAATTATGGTATATTTATTTCAGGATTCAACTTTCAAAAATATAGCCATACCCAAGCCGGGTGACAATATTCTTCCCGTATATCCCGATTTTTTTTCTTAATCTTGTGATATTCACATCGATCGTACGATCCAGCACCACAACATCATCGGTCCACACCCTGGACAAAATCTCATCCCTTGTAAACACCCGGTTCTTATGTTCGAGAAATAATCTCAGCATTTCAAATTCCTTTTTTGTAAACTGAACTTCGCTACCATCCACTGTCACCTTTTTATTTCCAAGATTCATCGTCAGGCCTTCATAAGTCAGCAATACATATTCCTGCACTTCTTCCGCAATTCGTGCGTATCTGCGCAATACAGCTTTCACCCTTGCCTGTACCTCACGAATTGAAAAAGGTTTTGAAATATAATCATCCGCCCCGATATTAAAACCGGTTAAACGATCGTTCTCAGTATCCTTTGCTGTAAGAAAAATAACCGGTATAGTTGCTGTTTTAGGATTATCTCGCAGAATTTTCGCCATTTTAAATCCCGACATCTCCCCCATCATTACGTCCAGCAAAAGTAACTGATACTTTGCAAGATCAAGCTTTAATGCTTCTTCAGCAGAATAAGCAACATCTACATGATAACCTTCCGTTTCAAGATTAAACTGAAGAATCTCACATAAGTCTTCTTCATCATCTACTACCAAAATCCTGTAAGCGTTCATACTATCTGTGTATTGAATTAAAAATTAATAACCGTTACAAAAATAGCTCGTCAATATTACTAAACTGTGTAATATATATTACATTTCGGTTACACTCACTTGCAGAATTTAAAATTTATATTGAATCCTGAAAGTAAACACATTATCTTTAAGGTCCCGGGTATAATCATTCCTGTAATTTAATGATGACAACTGACCGGAAGTTTCATTGGTATTTATATCATAATACAAAGTAGTACGAATATCCTGCGTAATTTGCCAGTATGCTCCAACTCCGAGGGTGTTGTAACGAATATCTGCTTTACCGGTATAACTTCCGCTTGTTCCAATTTCATTTCCACCGACAGCCGTGTTAGGGTCGTAGGATTCATACTTCAGAACAGCTGAGAATGGAGAATTGCCAATACTTTGCACTAACATAACATATCCTCCGTTAAATGGACGAACATAGGTATCTTCATGACCTGGCAATTGAGACCGGCTTGGGCTGCAATTTGCGGTCGCGGTTCCCGGCTGGGTTCCGAACAAATATTCACCTCTCAACTGCGTATGACCAAGCAATGAATGGTAATTTAACTGAGCATCAAAGCCTAAATACTCACGTTTTGCATAATTTCCTTTATTGGTCGTACTGACATCAAGTGAAAATTTATTGCCATTCATACTATATACTGAATCATTGGTTTGAAAAACTCCTCCGTTATAATAGGAAACACCTCCTCCAACGTGCAATTTCCCGATGGAAGTTGAGGCAACAAGCTGACCGATAAAATCCTTTCTGTTATCTGTTTCCGGATTGATGCCATTTCCTGCAAAAAAACCTCCCTGAAAGGTCAGAAAGTGAAATGGGGAATCATCTCCGGGATTAAGAATAAGCATTGCACCCAAATCACATTCATCAGGAAGAAGCGAGGAGATAATCCGTGCCCGTTCAGGTGATTCAATAGCAGAACTTGAATAATTTATCTCAAAACTAAAAGGGCGGTTAAATACTCCGGCCTGAACAGAGCTGGTTTTGTTCCATGGAGCTTTTACATTCAGATATAATTCTTTAATCTGCACCTGTGCTCCTTCAAGTCCCGGCTTGTCTATTACATTAAACTGAAATCCTCCCGAACCGAGATTACCATCATCATAAAAAAACTTGATCCGTCCTCTGCGAATTCCCACCCTGTTAAACAATGCATCCTGATCACTTTCCTGTCTTTGTTTTCCCACTTGTAATGATGCCGATTGCTCGCCTAACTGCCACTGAGGCTGCACGTAACCTGTCACAGTCAGTTTTGATATTTTTTTCTTATTACCATGTGATAATGTTGAATCCTGTGCAGTAGCAATTAAGAATAACAAGAGAGAAAGAGAGAGTAAGATAAGTTTTTTCACCATATTTTAACTTTTTTGTAATACCTGTTGCATATGGGCGACAAAAGTAACAGGCTGATATTACATTTACATTTCATATCGGTTACAAATGTAATATATATTACAAAGAAAATCAAGCCGGACAAAAAAAAAGCGAAGCCTCCTTTGAGAAGCTTCGCTCTGGTAATAAAACGATATTAATATATTTTTTCCTTACTGTTGATTTAATGCTATTTTCAATGATGTTTCTCTGAGGGGATCGATAATGAGTGTTTGATCTTCATAAGATATCATAGTAATTTTGACTTCATATTGAGTGATGCCGGCATTTTTAATTATAAAATTACCGTCCAGATCGGTATAAACTTTCTGACCATTATACAAAACCGCTACGCCTGCCAGACTTTCATTTGTGGTTTTATCAAAAACAACTCCCTTCACCTGATGATCTTTTACAGTAACTTCCGTACGCATTTCGTTGCTTGCAGATTCCTTTGAAGACCTTGCGCTGAGATTAATGGCCATTAAGATTACAATAATTGATAAAATTAACTTTTTCATTGTGCTTATTTTTTGTACGTAAAATTCATTTTGATTACTCTGCAAAAATACGAGCACAATATTACAATCTGATGACAACTATTCTACAATAATATTATTCTTAAGTTACGAATAAAAACAGCTATACTCTCTAATATTGTTTTTCTGAAATTAACTTACCTTTTTCATCCCACATATACCATTTGCCGTTTTTTTTACCATTTGCATACTGCATTTCATATCGCATTATGCCCGAATCATCCCATACATGCCAGGTACCGTGTTTTTTATTGTTTCTGTACACCGCTTCAGCCACCAGCATACCAGCCTCATTGTAGGTTCTCCACGTACCATGAAACTCTCCGTTACGATATGCCCTCACCTCATTAGGTTTACCATTTGGAAAATAGATGATATAGGCTCCTTCAGGTTTACCATCTTTTATATTCATTTCTACCTTAAGTGCACCATTTTCGAAATACTCTTTAAACTCGCCTGTATAAAGTTTAGTCTGAGTTGCATCCGTAAAAAACAGACCATTACTGCTCACAATATTGTTTTGCTGTGCAAAAAGGATATTCCATATACCCATCAGCAAAAATGCTGAAAAAATCAACTGTTTAACCATAGCATCATTGAATTATGTGTTTAAAATACAAAAATAAGCTTGTCTCTCTGACTTTCAACCGTCTGACAAAAAATTTAATATGTGTTACAAAAAATGCGGGAACACAATTCCCGCATTGAAGGTAAAAAGACAAACTAATTCTCCATTTTGAAGTTAACTTAAAAAACTGTTTATCGGTAAATGGTATTTTGCGGATCAAAATTCACCCAGGCCTGAGCAGTCCAGTCGGCAGCCCCGAAAGCTCCCATATAAGTTGCCGTTTTATCAAAAAATGCATTTTGCAATTTTGCATGAGCAAAAGCGCCTGCACCCAGAAGCGGCGAGCCGGCTTCAGGTAAAAACGAGACAGGAGTTCCAACAGCAGCTTTAGGATTATAGAAAGCATTAGCTATCTTCGCATCTGCAACTGTGACAATAAGTTGATTGTTGAACGCAGGAGTATTGAAGAAATCGGCAACATTAGTATCAGTAACACTTGATGCACCTTTCAATACTGTGCCTTTAATTCCAACAATAGCCACATTTTGCAATGCCATATCGCCATTGGTAGCATTAGCATAAGTAGTAGTAGCATCCAATAGTAGCCCGGCGGTATTCCAACCGGCAATTACAGAGTTAAAAATTGATATCGAAGTGTTACGACGCAAATGCATCCCCGAAGCGTAATTCAGATTTACATCCTTATCAGCAGTCGTTTTGAATGGACCGATCACGGTCATATTTGAAAACACCGCTGAAGTTTTCGGTGATGCAGTTGAACCGCTACCATCATTATCCGACTCGAAGCCATTCGATCCCGAGACATCTGCTGTTCTGGGATTACGAACGCTCAGGCCAAACTGTACATTTCCCGAATAACCATAATCCACATCCCAGTCATCATCAAGTCCCAGATAACCAATCAGGTACTTACAATTCACATTGCCTCCGAACCACTCAAAAGAATCGTCTCCTCCGTAAGAAACCTGAACATGTGAAATTGTTGTAGCTTTACCAACTGCACACATAGTAAGACCATTTGTTTCTTTGTCCGGCTGAAGGGCAATTCCTGAAAATTCAATTCTCACATACTGAAGTATACCTGAATTATCATTATCATCACGTACAGGAATAGCTGAAGTACCATAATCCACCGGATTTGAGAGACCCTCAACTGTCGCATTTGTTTGATTAACAGTAGCTTTTCCTACCATAATAATTCCACCCCAATCGCCGGCCGCACGGGATCCCGGCTCCATTCTCGAGGTAAAAACAATCGGCTGGCTTGCGGTTCCCTGTGCATTTAATTTTCCGCCGGGTACAACCACCAGGGTACCTTTGGTTACTTTATCACCTTTTACAATCGTTCCGGGAGCAACATTGAGCGTTCCTTCAACATTGATCTGACCTATCAGTATATATACAGAGTCTTTGACCCAATTTCTTGTTCCGGTGATATTTGTCTTAACAATCACCTCATTCGGGTAGTCCTTTAAATCCGCATCCGGATCTTCAATTTTTTCTTCACAAGAGGTAAAAACAGCCATTGCTCCAAGCAAAATTACTGCAAAATTCAGGAATAATCTTCTCATTTTTGTTTCAATTAATTTTGTTACATGAATTATCGTTGCAAAAATAGCCCGACTGCATTACAATAATATTGCAATAACATGAGAAGGATGTGTTATAGGTGTGTCAATTCGTTGACTAATGAACCCAGACTGCTTTTTTACCTTCGACATAAATGCAATTTTTCCATCTGAACAAAAAGCAAGAAAATAAGTTAATTTTTTTTGTTTCTTAAAATATAATACCCATATTTGCGTTTCGTTTAAAATAAAACCATAAAAACATCAATATTTCTTAAAAGCCTGATTCAAAACTCTGTTGATTTATCCGGAAAACAAAAGCAAAATATTTTTTTGGATAAAATTTATTAATATGAAAGAAAGAAGCATCATCTTATTCGTTATTGTATCCTTATTTTTTAACACCTCATTAATTGCACAAACAGTTGACAACAAACTTGCTTTTGGGATAAACGGCACAAGTACAGAGTATTACGGCGATTACGGAAATGGGTTTTTAAGATTGGACCGCATTTATTCGGGATTGGGATTCTCGGTGAACGGATATTTATCTCCGTCTTTCGATATGGGAATACAGGGTAGTTTTGGAAAATACGGTTATTTTACCAGTATCACCGACCGGTTTTTGGGAAACAAGTTTGACCTCTCATTGTTTGGACATTACAAGTTGAACAATGGCTTAATTCTTGGAAAATACAACAAACTTTCACCATTTCTTTCGCTGGGACTTGGATTTGCCACCTATAGCAGAGCTGTTGAATACGATTTCGGAACTTTTCCGACTATAATAACCGGAGGAGCCGATTTAATTATACCAATTGGTGCCGGTATAAAATATCAGCTATCTGAAGGTTTTGCTTTACAGTATCAATACCTGTATAATTTCACCAATCATGATAACAGAGACGAAAATCAACATTTGGGAGCAACTGTCAATACAAACAATAGAAATGATGCTTTCGGAACCCATGCTCTCAGTATCATTTTCTCGTTTGTAAGTCTCCCGGGCAGAAGCTGTCAGTGTCAGTAAAATATTTTTACGACATACCATTCAGCTTTCCTCTGATTCAAAAATAACTGGAGCCATCCCAGCAATGGGTACAAAGTTTTTCTTTAGGTAAACCGATGGCTTTCACCAGGTCGTCGAGTTGTTGAAAGGTAAGGCTGGTTAAATCCAGATCCTCACGGATAGCATCCACCATTGCTTTGTATTGTTGGCTATTGCAATCGGAATAGGCTTTCATATCAACTCCGTCATTGTTCTCCAGTTGCCTGACTGCCCTGTGGGTGGCAAGATCCAGACTGGACCGTGATCGACTGAAATTCACAAACTCGCAGGGATAGGTGAGCGGAGGACAAGCGATGCGCATGTTTACTTCTTTGATGCCTGCTTCATGTAAGTCCTTGACATTATCCTTCAACTGCGTGCCCCGAACAATAGAATCATCCAGAAAAACACCGCTTTTATCCTTAATGATGGCTTTATTGGGTATCAATTTCATTTTTGCCACCAGTTCACGCATATCCTGACTTTGAGGCATAAAACTACGCGGCCAGGTAGGAGTATACTTTGAATACGGACGCTTGAGCGGTATACCGGTTTCGTGACTATACCCCATCGCATGCCCCACACCCGAATCGGGAATTCCTGCAACAAAGTCGGCCTCCACATTGTCCTTTTTGGCCAAAGCCGCTCCACAACGATAACGCACCTCATCCACATTTATCCCTTCATAGAATGATGGCGGATATCCATAATACACCCACAGAAAGGAACATATCTGCATTTTTTCATTCGGTTTTCGAAGTTGCTGATAACCATCTGCAGTTATTTCCACCACTTCTCCGGGACCAAGAAATTTTTCAATCTCGAAATCAAGATTTGAAAATGAACAGGTTTCAAAAGCTGCTGCATATGCATATTCCTTCTTTCCTATAACAATCGGGGTACGACCCAGTTTGTCACGGGCAGCTATGATTTTGTTTCCGGTCAGAATAAGCATGGAACAAGAACCTTTAATTCTGTCGTAAACATTTTGAATCCCCGAAAGAAAATCCTTCCCCTCTGCAATCAACATGGCCACAAGTTCGGTGGGATTTACTGTTCCGAGGCTGGTTTCAGAAAATGTATAGTGTTTATTGAGAAATTCCTGTTCCAATTCGTCAATATTGACAATTTTACAAACTGTTACCACTGCGAAACGCCCCATATGTGAATTCACAACTATCGGCTGTGGCTCTGTATCGCTAATTACACCAATACCACTATTCCCTGCAAAGCCTTTGATGTCATTCTCAAATTTATTTCTGAAATAACCGTCTTCCAGACTGTGAATGGCACGTTGAAATCCTTTTTCCTCAGAAAAAAAAGCCAAACCTGCTCTTTTTGTACCTAAATGTGAATGATAATCGGTGCCGTAAAAAACATCGGCCACGCAATTTTTTTTCGAAACACTACCAAAGAAACCACTCATTGTCTGATGTATGAAGTTATGAAGTTGAAAACTATAATTGCAGATAAAAGAAGTTTTGCCTTCTCACCTGTTAAAGGTGCAAAGATAGAAAAAAAAACGACTTAACCCGATGAAAAAATTAATCAATTTTAACTCAAATATTTGATAATATTTTTGGAGTTTCAAAATATTTTTCTGAATCTTTGTGATATCATTATGATATCATTTTAAAATTTACATTATGAAAACAAAAGAAGAAATTTTTAATGGAGTGAAATTAGCCGGCATTCCGGCACTGATATTCAACTTTCTTTTTCTGATTGGCATTGTTGCCCTGTTTGTATGGACAATCAATGCAGGTCTTACCGATAGTCTGACAACTATTATCATGATTATTGATGTATTGTTATTCACACTGAACTGCACCTTCTGGGGAGGATTCATGCAGATTGAACCTAATGAGGCCAGAGTAATGATCTTCTTTGGTAAATATGAGGGCACTGTAAAAGAAAACGGATTTTTCTGGGTAAATCCATTTTACACCAAGAAAAAGTTAACTTTGCGGGCACGAAACTTAGATGCCGAACCTATCAAAGTAAACGACAAAACCGGCAATCCGGTTATGATTGGGTTAGTGGTAGTATGGAGGGTAACCGATACCTACAAAGCATCATTCGATATCGACAATGCCTCTATGACTGTAACCACTCCCGGCACCCCTGCAACAGATAATGTAGGGCAGAAAATGAAAGCATATGAGAACTTCGTAAAAATTCAATCAGATGCAGCGCTAAGAAATGTTGCAGGCATGTTTGCCTATGATCACTCAAGTACTGCTCATGAAACAGAAATGACTCTGCGTTCGGGAGGAGAAGAGGTGAATGGCATCCTTGAAAAACAAATCAACGAGCGACTCTCAATTGCCGGTATTGAAGTAGTGGAAGCACGCATTAATTACCTTGCCTATGCACCGGAGATTGCTGCAGTTATGCTCCGCCGGCAACAAGCTGATGCCATCATTGCTGCCCGTGAAAAAATTGTAGATGGAGCTGTGGGAATGGTAAAAATTGCCCTGAACAAATTATCAGAGGAAAACATTATAGAACTGGATGATGACAAAAAGGCTGCGATGGTAAGTAACTTACTCGTAGTATTATGTGGCGAGGAAAATGCACAACCGGTTATAAATGCCGGATCACTTTATCAATAGAAACATTGGCAAAAGAAAATAAAAGTAAAAGTTTCGTCCTCCGGATCGACACAGACACCATGGAGGCAATTGAAAAATGGGCTGCGGACGAGTTCCGCAGCACAAACGGGCAGATTTTGTACTTATTGGATCAGGCTTTACAAAAAAGCGGACGAAAAATAAAGAAAAGCGATAAGAATTAATGCAATTATCAGAATATAAATGACCCAAATATTGTCATATGAGAGGATTATCAATCACCATTCTACTATTTGTACTCTGCTTACATATTTATGCACAGAAAGCTGAATACCAAACAAAAAGCAATATCCATTACTACAGCGAAAACGTCAGTCAATCTGATAATTACATTAACGAACGATGTGTTCTGGATGTATATTTTCCAACAAATGTAAAAAGTTACCCAACGGTAGTTTGGTTTCATGGAGGGGGATTAACCGGCGGCAGCAAGGAGTTTCCTTCTGCTTTGAAAAATAAAGGCATCGGAATTGTGGCAGTCAATTATCGTTTATCACCTAAGGTAAAAGTAGCACAATGCATCGAGGACGCGGCAAAGGCAGTCAGTTGGGTGTTTAACAACATCACTGCTTTTGGAGGGGACTCATCTCTTATCTTTGTTTCGGGACATTCCGCAGGAGGATACCTTGCCTGCATGGTCGGATTGGATAAATCATGGTTGAATAAGCTTGATATTGACGCGAATCGTATTGCCGGACTAATCCCGCTAAGTGCTCAAACTATAACGCATTTTACAGTCAGAAAAGAAATGAATATTCCTGAAACTCAACCCCTGGTCGATCAATTTGCTCCCCTTTACCATGTTCGCTCAGATGCACCTTCGCTGTTGTTAATTACAGGCGACAGGGAATTGGAAATGCTCGGCAGATATGAGGAAAACGCCTATTTGATGAGAATGATGAAAATTGCCGGACACAAATCAACCAGGCTTTTTGAGCTGGATGGCTATGGGCATGGAATGACCGAACCTGCTTTTCCTTTGTTGCTACAAGAAGTTCAGCGAATAACAAAAGAAAGAAAATGATATTTCAATTCGTGAATATTTCATCCGGCATATCGTATCTTACATCTTTTTGCATTAACTTTGCAGCCTAATTCCTTCAATACATGTGGAATAAAATTAAGTCGCTGTTTTCGGTTGTTCTCAACTTTCTCAGAGTCAAAAGTCCCGTTATCCGGCAAAAGGTAATAAATGGGGCAGGCAGGTTCATTCAATGGCGCAAAGCCCGCCTCATAAGGTTCAGGGGTTTACCCTGGTACAGAAAACTTGCCAACATTGCCATCACGTTTATGGTATTTTTTTTACTGTTCTTATTTCTTGTCGACATTAACTTTCTATGGTTATTCGGAAAATCGCCCGGATTAAGGAGCATTGGTAACCCCAATCAAAGTTCCGCTTCACTTATTATCAGCTCCGACAATCAGGTCATCGGAAAATATTTTTCCGAGAACAGAACTCCTGTCCGATTCGAAGAAATATCACCTAAACTGATTGAAACCCTTATATACACTGAGGACGAACGTTTCTACAAACACTTCGGTATTGATTTTCAGGGAGTATTTGCTGCATTCAAAGACATACTGAAAGGCAACCCCCGCGGTGCAAGTACCATCACTCAGCAACTGGTGAAGAATATGTTCAAAACCCGAAACCAGTATTCAAGAGGTCTTTTCGGATATATCCCCGGTGTAAAGCTCATTATCATGAAGACCAAAGAATGGGTAACTGCGGTAAAAATAGAAATTTTTTACACGAAGGAAGAAATTCTGACAATGTACCTGAATACTGTTGATTTTGGGAGTAACTCTTTCGGGATTAATACTGCCGCAAAGACTTTTTTCAAAGTAAAACCATCGCAATTGAATTACGAACAATCGGCAACACTGGTTGGGCTACTTAAGGCAACCACCTATTACAGCCCGATTCAAAATCCTCAACGTTCGAAAGACAGACGAAATATTGTATTACAAAACCTGGTTACCCATAAGGTTATTTCGCAAGAGACATGCGATTCATTAAAACAAATCCCAATCCAGCTCAAATACAGTGTTGAGCAATCGTTTGACGGCAAAGCACTGCATTTCAGAGCATATCTGGCAAAGTATCTTGAAGATTGGGAAGCACAAACCGGCTACGACATTTATGCCGACGGATTAAAAATATACGTCACACTTGATTCAAGATTGCAGAAATATGCTGAAGAAGCAGTAGAAAAGCAAATGAAAGCTGTGCAAAGACGATTCTTTGATCACTGGCGTGGACAGAACCCCTGGCGGGATGAAAACAAAGTGGAAATTCAGGACTTTGTGGAAAATATTGCAAAGAAAACAAAGTATTACGCTGCTCTGCAGAAAAAATTCAACAATAATGCCGACTCAATTGATAAGTACCTGAATACTCCCAGAAGAACAAAAGTTTTCGACTATAAGTTGCGTGTCAAGGATACTACATTTAGTGTCATGGACTCCATCCGTTATATGAATCATTTCATGCATACAGGGTTTGTAGCCATGGAGCCCGACAGTAAAGAAGTAAAAGCATGGGTGGGCGACATCGATTTTAATTTCTGGAAATATGATAAGGTTGCACAATCGAAAAGGCAACCCGGATCAACATTCAAACTATTTGTCTATACAGCGGCTATGATGCACGGCATGTCACCCTGTGATTACCGCGTGGATAAACCAATCACATGGGACTATACAGAAAACGGAAAACCAAAATCATGGTCACCGAACAATGTCAACTATTCTTTCTCAGGAAATGTCACGCTGAAATATGCCTTTGCACGATCCATCAATTCTATTGCAGTGCAGTTAGCCAAAGAAGTGGGTATTCAGGAAGTAATAAAATATGCACATCTGCTTGGTATTAAAACACCGCTTGAAGACAAACCTTCAACCAGCCTGGGCGCCTCTGACGTATCTCTGTTAGAATTGGTAAATTCTTTCGGAACCATTGTAAATGAAGGAATATACGACGAACCTGTACTGGTAACCCGCATTGAGGATGCTGATGGAAATGTGATTTACCAGCCGGAACGCAAAGCCAGAAGAGTAGTTCCCTATGAAACGGCATGGCTCATGACAGAAATGCTGAAAGGCGGAATGACAGAACCCGGCGGAACAACTCAGGCACTCTGGGAATGGGATTTATTCAATTACAACACCGATTTCGGAGGTAAAACAGGCACCTCATCCAATCATTCAGACGCATGGTTTGTAGGTGTAACCAAAAACCTGATAGGAGGTGCATGGGTTGGAGGCGAACAAAGAAGCGTTCATTTCAGAACAGGACAATTGGGAGAAGGCAGCAGAACAGCCCTGCCTATTTTTGGTCTGTTTATGGAAAAAGTTTTAAAAGATGAGAATTTCAAACACTACAGAGGAAAATTTCCTGTGAAGCCTAAACAAACCATCATCAGAAATTATAAATGCCACACCTATATTCCGGTCGACACTACAGTAACCGACTCGGCTGTGACTGAAGAAACTGATTTTCAAGAGGAAATTCCAGTAAACGAAGAATAGAGTTGAGAATTGAGAATTGAAAGTGTTGATAGGCGTGCAAAGGCTTATCAATCAGAATAATTTTCAACTCTCAACTCTCAACTTTCAACTATTTTACCCCTTTTTCGCCGGTTTGTACAAGTGCGATGAATGTCCGTAGAACAATTCAGCGGCTTCCATCACCGTTTCCGATAAGGTAGGATGCGGATGAATCGTCAGTGCAAGATCTTTTACTGTTGCACCCATTTCAATAGCAAGCACCCCTTCGGCAATCATTTCTCCTGCTCCTGGACCGCAAATACCTATACCCAGAATTCTTTCTGTATCAGGATCAATGATCAGTTTAGTAACGCCATCACTACGATCTAAGGTCGTGGCGCGGCCACTGGCAGCCCATGGGAATTTCGCCAGTTCAAATTTAATTCCTTTTTCAATGGCCTGATTTTCGGTAATACCAGCCCACGCAATTTCCGGATCAGTAAATACGACTGCAGGAATGGCCAAAGGTTCGAATGCGACCTTCTTACCTGATATTGCATCCACCGCAACGCGACCTTCATGCGATGCTTTATGAGCCAACATAGGTTCACCCACAATATCGCCAATAGCGTAGATATTATCATCATCGGTTTTAAGCGATTTATCGGCAACGATCCAGCCCCGCTCATTCACCTTAACCTGTGTGTTTTCAAGACCCAACCCGGCAGTTTGCGGTTTACGGCCAATCGACATAAGCACATAATCAAAATGATGTTCTTCAATTTGCTTGTCTTTATTTTCAATTTTTACCGTCAGACCCTCTCCTTCTTCCTTAATCTCAACAACTTTGGATTGAAGCATAATTTTATCGAACGATTTCGAGATCCTTTTCTGAAGGTGTGAAACCAGGTCCTGATCGGCTCCGGGCAAAATCCTGTCCATAAATTCAACCACCGACACTTTGGAACCGAGCGCTGCATATACCGAACCAAGTTCCAGTCCGATATAACCACCACCCACAACGAGCAATGATGCTGGAATCGCCGGCAAATCGAGCGCCGATGTTGAGTTCAGCAAACGCTTGCTTTCAATCTGTAAAGAAGGGATGGAGGCAATGACAGATCCGGTGGCAATAATGGCTTTATCAAAACTTATTCGCTCTGTACTACCATCTTCTTTTTTTACTTCAACAGATGTCGACGAAATAAAAGAAGCACGTCCCTGCACATAATTTATTTTACGTTGATTTGAGAGCAATCCCAAACCGCCTGTAAGTTTCTTCACAACTTTATTCTTAAAAGCTCTGAGTTTATCAATATCGATCTGTGGCTCGCCAAAATCAACACCCCAGCTCTTAGCTTCTTTGGCTTCATTAATTAATTTTGCAACATGCAACAATGCTTTTGACGGGATACAACCACGGTACAGGCAAACACCACCGGGATTTTTTTCCATGTCCACCAAAGTAACATTCATACCCAAATCAGCGGCATAAAACGCAGCGGCATACCCGCCGGGGCCACCACCAATAACTACAATATTTTTGTTCATATCATTATTTTTTTACCACATAAGTCACAAAAGTAACATTAGTCAGCAGAATTAGCAAGTTTATTCTCATTTAAAATTTCAATTTAAATGATTAATTACATCTTTCGGGATGCGGTATCTCGCGTCGAAATCGCTATCGCGATTAAGGCCGCTCGATTACCGTATCCCTCATAGAATATTTAAACTATTGTGTTCTAATGTGACTAATATGGTGATATTTTTAACCTTCAATAATCAGTTTCATTGGATTCTCCAACGCTTCAATCACCCAACGCAGGAACCGGATACCATCGGCACCATCGATAACCCTGTGATCGTACGACAACGATAAAGGCAACATCAGGCGCGGTTCAAACTTACCGTTGATGTACACAGGTTCGATATTTCCTTTTGAAACACCGAGGATGGCAACTTCAGGCGCATTGATAATCGGAGTAAAAGCTGTTCCGCCAATACCACCAAGATTAGTGATGGTAAAACATCCTCCCTGCATATCTGCTATACCAACTTTCTTTGTTCTGGCTTTTTCGGCAAGGGTATTGATTTCTTTTGATATCTCAATGATATTTAGTTTATCAGCATTCTTTATTACCGGCACTATTAAACCGAACTCCGTATCCACAGCAATGCCGATATTGAAATACTTCTTATAGATGATGGCTTTATTTTGCATATCAACACTGGCATTGAACTGCGGGAAAGTTTTCATTGCCGAACTGATGATTTTCACCAGAATGGCCGTCACAGTCAGTTTCACGCCAAACTTCTCAGCAGTTTTCGAGTAATTTTTTCTGAATTCTTCCAACTGAGTAATATCCGCTTTATCAAATTGGGTAACATGCGGAATAGTATGCCAGGCGTAACTCAGATGTTCAGCAGTTTTTTGCCGGATATTCGACATGACCACTTTCTCCGTCTCACCAAATTTTGCAAAGTCAGGAAGCGGTTCCTGGTGTTGTTCAACACGTATGTGTTGCATTTCATTTCTTTGTTGATGGAGACTTTTGCTGAATGCTTTTACATCATCCAGTAAAATTCTTCCACCGGGACCGGTTCCTTTGATTTGATTCACATCCACGCCAATCTCACGTGCCAAACGGCGAACCGACGGCGCTGCAGGCGCTGCATTAGAAAGAATCGGTGGTTGATTTTCAATCAGAATCGCTTTTGGAGGATCCACAAGCGTATTACCTACCGGCGCAAAACTTTCAGTCACGTTTTCATTAACTTTCGGTTGCTGTTCGGGCTCAATGTGAGGTGCTACCTCAGCAGCAGGAACTGATGAAACAGGTTCTATCAGCATTTCCGGTGCCACAACAACTTCTGCTTTGGGAGTTTCAGGAGCAGCAGCTGCCCCACCTGACTCTTCCACACTAAAAATTACCTGTCCGATCGACACGCTGTCACCTTCATTCACTTTCACTTCCACCACCTTACCACTGACATCAGATGGCACTTCAATAGTTGCCTTATCAGTTTCCAGTTCCAGCACCGACTGATCAGGAACAACCATATCGCCAGCCTTCACCAGCACTTTGACAATTGTAGCTGAACTGATGTTTTCACCTAATTCAGGAATTACAAAATTCTTCATTATATCTTTTATTTATACAAGATTAATATTACAATCGCTTCGCAACATCATACATGCATCGGGTTGAGCTTATCAGGATTGATTTCCAATTCCTTCATCGCTTTTTTAAGCTCCGTCAGTTTCAGTTTTCCCTCTTTGTACAATGCATATAAAGTTGCAAAAACGATGTGTTTGGCATCTACTTCAAAGAAATCGCGCAATTCATTGCGACCTTCACTTCGTCCGAAACCATCGGTTCCAAGTGCATGCAATTTGTTTGGCAACCACTTCGCAATAGAATCCGGCAATGTTTTCACATAATCTGAGGCTGCAATGATAACTCCATCATTATCAATCAGGGTTGATACATAAGGTGTTTTTTCCTTGTCAGGATGAAGCATATTATGCCTTTCCACATCCATAGCATCTCTGCGCAACTCTTTGTAACTGGTTACGCTGTACACATGGGCCGATACACCATATTTTTCTTCCAGAATTTCAGCCGCTTTCAGGGTTTCGTTCATAATGGTACCACTTCCAAGCAGGTTGGCCACTAACCCCGAAGATTCATTGCCCCCATTTTTAAACCGGTACATTCCTTTCAGAATTCCTTCTTTCACATCACCTGGCATAGCCGGCATTGCGTAGTTTTCGTTCATGATGGTGATGTAATAGAAAACATTTTCCTGTTCTTCGTACATACGGCGGATACCATCGCGGATAATTACCGCCAGTTCATAGGCAAACGCAGGATCATAGGTTACGAGATTTGGAACAGGATAAGCCAGCAGGTGGCTGTTACCATCCTGATGTTGCAAACCTTCACCGGCAAGTGTGGTACGCCCGGCAGTTCCACCTACAAGAAAACCTTTGGCACACATATCAGCAGCTGCCCACACCAGGTCACCTACCCTTTGCAAACCGAACATTGAATAATACACAAAGAATGGCATCATATTCAGGCCATGCGTTGCATAGGCCGTTCCGGCTCCGATAAATGATGACATAGCACCTGCTTCGGTAATACCTTCTTCGAGGATCTGACCGTTTTGAGCTTCCTTGTAGTAGAGTAATAATTCTTTATCAACCGGTTCGTATAACTGTCCGACATGCGAATAAATCCCCAACTGACGGAACATCGCCTCCATTCCGAAAGTACGGGCTTCATCAGGCACAATCGGCACAATAAGCTTTCCAATCTCTTTATCTTTGATTAATTTTGAAAGAATACGTACAAAAGCCATGGTAGTTGAGAGTTCACGACCTTCAGATCCCTCATAAAATTCGGCAAAAACTTCTTCAGGAGGAGTTTTAATCGGACGCACATCCACTTTTCTTTCAGGCACATAGCCTCCAAGATCCATACGTTTCTTTTTGAGATATTGCATTTCCGGAGAATCATCCGGCAATTTATAAAACGGCGCCTTTGCCACTTCATCATCCGAAATAGGAATTCCGAAACGGGTTCTGAAATCCTTTAATTCATCTTCGTTGAGTTTCTTTTGTTGATGCGTAATATTTTTGCCTTCACCGCTTTCGCCCAAACCATAGCCTTTGATGGTATTGGCCAGAATCACAGTTGGTTGCCCTTTGTGATTAACCGCAGCATTATATGCGGCAAAAACTTTCTCCGGATCATGACCTCCGCGTTTCATTTTTCGGATTTGTTCGTCGGTAAGATGACTTACCATGTCGAGCAATTCAGGGTCAACACCGAAGAATTCCTTTCTCACATAATCACCGGGAGCGATCGAGAATTTCTGCGACTGACCATCGACTACTTCGCCCATACGTTTCACCAATTTACCTTTGGTATCTTTTTCAATCATCTCATCCCATTCGCCACCCCAAAGCACTTTGATGACATTCCATCCTGCACCGCGGAATACCGCTTCCAGTTCCTGCACAATTTTTCCGTTTCCGCGAACCGGGCCATCCAAACGTTGCAGGTTACAGTTGATCACAAAAATAAGATTATCCAATTTTTCGCGGGCTGCCAATGTGATAGCTCCTAATGCTTCCGGCTCATCCGTTTCACCATCACCCAAAAAAGCCCATACTTTCTGATGCGATGTCACTTTCAAACCGCGATCTTCGAGATAACGGTTGAAACGAGCCTGATAAATGGCCATGATAGGACCCAATCCCATCGAAACAGTGGAAAACTCCCAGAAGTTGGGCATCAACCATGTATGGGGATAAGAGGAAAGTCCACCTTTGGGATTTAACTCCCTGCGATAATTTTGCAATTGCTCTGCCGTCAAACGGCCTTCCATGAAGGCACGGGCATAAATCCCCGGAGCCGCATGTCCCTGGAAATAAATAAGGTCACCATCGTGTCCCTCCCCTTTTCCTTTAAAAAAATGATTAAACGCCACCTCGAGTAAAGTGGCTACAGAAGCATAAGTAGAAATATGACCGCCAATACCACTTTCATTTTTATTGGCTTTCACCACCATGGCCATGGCATTCCAGCGAATTACGCTCTTTATCAGGCGTTCTATCTCACGGTTGCCCGGATATGGAGGTTGTTTTGATCGTGCAATCGTGTTGATGTAGGGAGTATTTGCCGTAAAAGGGAGCTCAACACCCGCCTTGTGCGCGCGAACCTGCAACTGACGCAGTAACTCTACAACCCTGTCGGGACCCCATTGCTGTAAAACATAGTCGAGTGAGTACAGCCATTCTTCATTTTCAAGTTCTTCGATTTCTTTTGGAATCAACTTATTTGAATTCATTTTAAATTACATTTATGTTTGTTATTAACTAACAAACAAAGCGTAATTTAGTTCAATGAATTGCAATATGGAGATTGCAAAAAATTCAATTAAGAACATATATCACTGATTATGTGATATATAAAAACGTACAAAATATTTATATTAATCTATTTTTATGACAAAAAAACTCCGGAATATGAGCAAAGACAATATTCTTCAATCAATGATTCCGGAGAAAATTCTTACCAGGCTAACTTTCCTGTAACCATTCTGTTTGATATTACACAAGATTGTGAGTCCTTGAAAATATTGAGGTAAACAGTTGCTTTATTGCAGGATTGCGGATTGGCATTATTACAAACCTCATAGACAAATTTGTCCTGACCGTAGAAATTATCATTCGGCGTATAGACGAATGTTCCGTTAGCATTCAGTGTTAATGAACCATATTGCGGTCCGACTATCGGTGTTGTATCTACCGTTTGAGTATAATCTCCCGGTTCATAATCATTGAGTAAAACACTACCTACTATCTGTAAATCTTCCACGCCAAAATAAGCATCATCAGATGCAAAGGTTTTAATACCACCCGCAACTGCTGGCAATATATCTATTGTAACTGTTGCAGCATCGCAATACACAGGAGTCCCTGTATCACAAACATTATATGTGAAAGTAAACTGACCAGTGAAACCTGAGATAGGAACAAATGTGAAGGTTCCATTGTTATTTAGCGATAACACCCCTTGTGTAAGAGGGTTAGGAGGTGGACTTGTCAAGGTAACACTTGTACCATTAATATTTTGATCCGGATCCATGTCATTAGCAATCACGTTACCTATCACAATAGAGTTTATAGTACCCTGATAGTTATCATTAACAGCAACCGGGGCATCATTAACTCCCGTGAAGGAAGATATTGCAAAAACATCAATCGCCACTGTTGCACTACTGCACAACCCATATGCATCACACACCTGATAGCTGAATGAATCTGCACCGGTAAAACCAGCGGCAGGAGTATAAACATAAGCGCCATTTGTATTCACAGTTACAGTTCCACCATTAGCTGTAGAGACGTTCGTCTGAACAGTTACACTAAGTGAGCCTGCTTTTGGATCTCTGTCATTTGTCAACACATTACCGACCAGCACTGTATTCTTAAATGTTGTATTAACATCATTTTTTGCCACCGGCATTCCGGATAGGGCAAAATTATTCTGGCAGCTACCAGCACCAGATGCTATAAACGAAACAGGAATAATTCCGTTTGGAGAAGGAGCAGGGGAAGTAAGAGAATAACCTGTCGGAATAGGCTGAGCCAGTTGGAGGATATAACTTTCAGGTGTTGGTAATTCATAACTGATTTGTACATCATCAATATAAACAATATCATCTGTTATCATATTAGATGAGGAATTGGTAACAAAACGAATAGTGGTGGTTGACGACAAATAATCACTAATATCAAAAGATACTGTTTCAGACTGATTACCATCAGCTCCGGAAATTCTTTTCAACAATGTCCAGGAGGACGGAGATCCAGAAGTAGCTATCTCAACATCAACAAAATCATTCACATCAAGATCCAAACCTGACTCCGTGTATTTAAACGAAAGAGTAGCATAAATAGCTGTACCTAAATTAGCCGTACGGTAAGCACCCTTAATTGTACTTGCTACTGTCTGAATACGTAAGCCGTCGGCACTGCTAATAATAATATCATTCTGAGCGAATGTTCCCGAATCACCTATTTTCGTCCACGAATTTGTCCAGGATGATGTACCATTACTTTGATTAGCCGTTGTATTCACATTAAACTGGTCAAGATAAGTTTGGGTAGTTGTGGCCGGATCAATTTCAAAACGATACGATCCGTTTGATGTCGTTGTTGCAATACTAATCAATGGTTCTCCTGAATCAAGAACCCCATTGGCATTCAAATCACGATACCTGTGAACAGGCACATTCATAAACCCTCCTTCCCCTGCATCAAAAACACCATCTACATCAGCATCACTGAATACCATACCTGTAATCGTATTTTTTTGCGGAACCGATAAACATGACACAGTCACAGTAACCAATCCAACATCACAAATCTGAGGATCTTCAAGACTACAAACCTTGTATTCGAAATCATCGACACCGATAAACCCGGGATTAGGGATATATGTTATCGTGCCATCAGGATTTACCGTAACAATTCCATTTGATGGCAGATTCGTAACTCCTACTGTTGTAACGGTAGCAGGGTCAGGTATCCCTATCACATCATTTTCCAACACATCAATTACGAAAGGAATATCTGTTGATGCATTCACATTATCATCTGAAACAATAAGATTTGCCAATACTCCGAGGTGATTTAATCTTTCACAAACCCCAAATCCATTGAATTGTGCAACCTCTCCATTTAGACTTGCAACTGAATATGCGCCGTTGGTATTTGACGGGTCTAATTTAACAATATAACAAGATTGTCCTTTGAAATAAATAAGCTCAACATCATCAATCCAATAGAAATCATCAGTATTCAACAGATTGTTTACGCTGAAAAGCACTGTATTTGTTCCATTTGCATTGTATGTTGACAGTGGATACACAACGTGTTGATAATTCACATCTGTGCCTACATTATCTCCATCGTCAAGAGATAGAATCTGAGTACCATTAATAAGTACCTGCAAAGCTTCTCCCTGATTGTCCAAACCTTGTCTTCGGTAACGGAACTTCAAAACAGCAGATGTCGCTCCATCAAAGATCATAGAGCGGGATATTCCCCTTGTACCCGATTGGTTATTAAACAGACGTATAGCATGTCCTTCACCATCGGGCACAACATCAGGAATAATCTGAACATAGCCAGTGTTTATTACACCATTGTCACTTTGTTCAACCCAGTTGGAGCTCCAGTTCAGACCACCATCGTTCCCCGAATAACTTGCTGAAGGGTCAAAATTATCCTTTGCATTAAATCCATTTCGAACACTAAAAGTATAATTACCGGAAAGATCTGAAACTGTGGATGCTACAATATTCTCACCTGTATCAAGAATTCCGTTACAATTGAGGTCTGAATACAAGTCAATCTGAACTCCTGCAGCAGAATTTTCTCCGTTAAATAAACCATCATCAGGCAATTGTTCTACAAAAACTTTTCCTGTAATTAGGTTTTCGGAAGAAGTTGAAGCACAATCAGTCACCCTTACTGTTACCAATGCAAGATCACATAAATTAGGATAATCCAGAGAGCATATGGTATATTCAAATGTATCAACACCTTCAAAGCCTTCTTCTGGCGTATAAGTAATTGTTCCATCAGAATTTACAACAATTGAACCATTAGCCGGCTGTAACAAACCGATTGTATTGACCGACAAATTATCCACACTTGTCAAAAACCCAAAATCATTTGAATTTACTTTAATGGTGATTGAATTTTCAGGATCAGTAACGACATAATCATCATTTGCAAAAACCAATTGTTGCAAACAACGTGGTTCCAAATAATAACCAACGTCCTGAGCCGGAGAAGATGTCGGTGTTGCACTTCCTTTAGCATAAGAATCCTGTCCCCAAATGGCAGAAATCGTCGTACCGTCGCAAGTATAAACAGCAACACCCGACTGATCATTATCTACATCATCGTACACTTTATATGTATCAAGATAAGTCAGCGGAACTGCAATGTCATACGGGAGTCCGCACGGGCTGATGGTTGCTGAATTACTTGTTAAATTACCATCATATTTAATGTATAAAATAGTATTAGCGGTAGGAGTAACCCAAATCGGGTTATAGTTTCCTGATAAATTATTTGAGCCCGGAGCCCATGCAACACTTGTGAAGCCAGTTAATCGTTCAGTTGACATCAAGTTAAAGGCCCAGTCATATGCCGACCCGTCAGCATCAGCATCGATGACCGCCACAGCAGTAAAACTTTCACCTCCTGCACTCTCAAATTTATAACCTGTAGGCGTTGCACTATAAGGAATCGGGTAATAATTATACCCATTTGCAGGTATTACTACCGAACCTGAGGCGCTTTTATTCGACCAGTTTACTGTAACGGGTGTATTTAGACTATTTGTAAAGAAAACATACACCGGTACTCCGGAAGGAGATGTAGTATAGATAGGAGTAAAATACGAATTACTGTAGAACTGTCCGGGTAAAACAGGTATATTTCTGGTACCATAGAAATCTATCCCCCCAAACAGCAAGTCAACACCTATCGGATAATTTGATGTAATTGTTGCTCCGGCTTTAATATCATTGGATTGATTCACATCACCCGCAACTCCGGGCGAAGAAGCAGTCCCGTCATACATCCATACTTCTCCCTCATCAAGTGTCTGAGTTATATCAACACTTCCATCACCATTATAATCTAAGTTTACCTCAGTATTATCTTTTGAGGCTCTGACAAATACCGACGTATATTTAAACGACGCAGTACTTCCCAGGGTAACATCTTCTCCAAACGGTATAATAAAGAAAGTACCGAAGCGGGTGATATCTACCACTCCTGTTTTAATATTCTGAACGTTAAAAAGTGGCGTAGTTCCTGTAAATCCGCCATCTCCTGATATTTTTGCAACTACGACGTCAGCTGTGGTAAATATTTTATCTTTTCCGTCAAAGACAATATCAGAAGTTACACGGGGGTTATAATCGAAGTTATTGTCTAGAATTATATATCCACCAGGAGGTATGGTGTCGCTGGGATAACCCGGAGCAACCCCGTTTGATTTATTTCCATCTCCCCAAATCAAGGTAGTTATTTGTTCAGGACGAGTTATATCAGCCTCATATCCATCTTCCCAATGGTCGTAAGTAATAACAACTCCAGGATAAGGAATCTTTATAGTCACGATATTTCTCACTCTGTTCGTCAGAATATTTGAAGACGCTGAACTGATGAGTGCCTTTCTTAATTGTGTTTCATTTTCAGGAAATGGCAAATAAAATATTTTACTTCTGGTAGCTTCGGAACAAGGATCATCCATAATTTCCTCAACGGTAACAAAAACAGCTGCTTGTACACACTCCTGAGGAAAACCGTTATTGCAGACGCTATAAACAAACTCATCATTACCGGTAAAACCTGTTTGCGGAAGATAAGTCACCAAACCACCCGAGCCTATCTGCAAAGTCCCGTTCTGAGGTTGATTAACAATTGTAAGTGATGATGCATTTACATCACAAAGATCATTTGCCAGCACATTGATTACAAGAGCATTTGATTCTGTCCCGGTCACATAATCATCCAGCGCAATCACAGACTTTGATAGTGCAGTATGCACAGCTGTCAAAGGACCTCCACAACCCGATGCCGATGCAGTAATTGTTGAGGTTCCACTCCAACCTGCTGTGTACGTAACAGTTCCGGTAGAAGCATTGATTGTATTTCCGGCAGACAAACTGGTTGCATCAAGACTATATGTAATTCCGGTAGTGTGGTTGGCGGCAGCTGTATAGACAACTACCCCGGCCTCTTTACAACGACTTGAGTTTGCACCCAATGCAAATACAGGTGTTGTTACGGGCGCATTCGTTGTAATTGTATGATTTGCCGATTTCGGGCCATCGCATCCGCTTGCTGTTGCTGTTACAACAGATGTCCCTGTCCATCCGGCAACAAATGCAACCTGACCAGTCGAAGCATTGATTGTATTTCCGGCAGACAGACTTGTATCATCCAAACTATAGCTAATCCCGGCAGCGTTTGTTGAAGTTGCCGTATAAGTTACATTTCCTGCTCCCTGACAACGGGTGGAAGTAGCTCCTAAAGTAAACGCAGGTATTCCTATAGGTGTACATAGGTCGAATGAAAGTGCCTGAACATCTGTAACTGTATTTTCAAATCCTTCTTTTGCTGTTGCAGGAATCAAATAAGTGCCTAAACCTGCACCGGTTGTATTCCATGCATATTCATAAGTTTTGGTACAGCCGGAAGTCGCTACAGAAGTTGCATTAACAGTATTTCCAGGAGGAGTTCTGGCAATGCTTAATCCTGTTATATCATCAATTCCAAAAGGGTCGGAAACGACTGCCCGCAAATAAACTGTTGCACCTGGTTGAGCATGCGTTATGACCGATCCTGAAGGATAGGCTGCATCATATACTGCATATGAATCAATATTTACATATGTAGAAACCGGTAGACCAATTTTTGATGGCTTAGTCTGACTGTCATAATCAATTTGGAAACTGACTCCGGATTGACCTGTGATTATTTCAGCGACAATTGACTGACCGGCAGGTATTGTTACATCAGATGGCAATGTTCCGGTAAATGTCAACAATCCGGTTCCACTGTTATAGCTTGGTGTAGAGGATGTAGCAAAAGTTGTCGAACCATACTTTAAGTTTGCAGTTATATTCGGATTGGCCGGCATTGAACCAGTTAAAACCGAGAGATAATAACTCGCACTTACAGTCTGCCCCGCTTTAATGGTTAGCGGACTACACAAAGCCGGGCTTTGAGTAAATGTTGCTGTTGTTGTTATCGGGGCAGGTTTTAAAGAAACCGCTCCCATTGCAAATTGCTGTCCGCCTGTCCATGTCCACGACATGGTAGTGTTTGTTGTACCAGTTTTTGTACTTCCTGCACCGGAGACTCTTCTGGTCGTGGTGCCCCTGAGGTTCCATTGGCCTGTTTGTCCGCCAGCTTCATATAAAATTCCGGGGGTTGAATTATCTACGTCAACAGCAATAACATCATATACCAGTTCGTTGGTAGCCGAAGAAACACCTGTTACTGAAGCAGAAGATACACTTGATGTTGATGAATTCGAATAAAAAGCGCCATATGGTGTCGTCTGATGAACACCTGTGAACGAGGTAGCCCCTGCAACAATTGGTCTTGCAGCACTGGTTGAAACTACTACATTAGCTGTTCCAACTGCCGGATTAACGAGCGCATACATAAATGTTCTGACATTACCATTCGTATTTACACTGCCCACAAGTGTCATGGACACACCTGCATAGGTAACTGAATTTACCGTCGATGCATTTGTTCCGTTACTCGAACTGGCTCCTGTAGAAACCCCTACCATTAACAATCTGTTATAACCTGTTGAGACCGTATGAGAAAAAGTAAGTGAAGAGGCACTGTTCGACTGTCCTGTTGTTGTTGCAACAGCTACAATTCCGTCAGCAAAAGCCTGTATCCTATCTGTTGATACTGTGGTATTATCAGATGATGCAACAGGATCAACCCTATCCAAAGCCTGAGTGGGATCAGAAAGATAAAGGTACTTGGTTACTGTAGTTTGGGCAATAATATTAGTAGATAAGAAAAACAAAACAAGTGCAAGTCCTGAGATGAAATTCTTCAACTTTAAATTTTCCGGTTTATCTATTGGTGATATTCTCTTCATCGTTTCTTATTTACAGATGGTAAAAATCAATCAGGATCATTTCGAACCTCAAAGGAGATTCAATCCATAGCTGGTTAAAGCAAGTTTATGTAAGTTGTTACTCCGTGGCTGCTCGTAGTTATACGCGACTATTTCAACACAAAAACGATATTGATATAAGAACAGTCATTTGCACTCCCAATAACATCATAGGTCATCACACCATTAGCATCTATGCTGATATTACTGAACACATTCGTATCATAATCAGTAATATAGTAATAAAAATCAGTTGCTGCAGGAATATATGGCACTGAAGCCGGTGCTCCGGTACTTTTAACCATAGGTGCATGGAACTGGGTATAATATAAATTATACAGATTTTTTGTCAGTCCTGTCCCGGAAACCGATGTATTGAATGAAACAGATGGCATATAGAACCAGTTAGATGACCCAAGTGCCATTCTTATCCACTTAGTCCCATCATTGTAATATAGCCCCGGTGAAACATAATATTCAAAGGCTACCTCTACAGGAGATGTTGCTGTATTATAAACCGTTAAACCAGCAGTATGGGCAGATGTAGGAGAAGGATTATTGGTTGCAGTAAGTGCTACGCGTGGCAACAACAAGCCTTTATTTACACTCTGCAAATCGAGAACGGCATTTGCATCCGGCTCAGCATTCGACCCGATTGTGACCTGAGCTTTAATTTCAGAAGCAGTGATAAATGCAAATGTAACAATAAGTAACAGGAATAACTTTCTCATATTAATCTAATTTATTTTGTCTTGTGATTTTAATACTTATGGGGTGCCTGTTTCTATACACCATCAATATACAATACAGTACAGTCATGAAAATTAACAAAAATATTCCATCACCTACAGGAACATCATTATAGAAATTCTCATTATCAATTCCGCCTCCGCCTTCTATATCATCACCCTCTTCATCATTTCCAAAAACTCTCATCATACCACTACTTTCTGATGTAGAACTTTTGGAAATATTATTTGATCCTGATGCGTCTGCAATATCTCTTTCTGTATTAATTTTCATTCCTTTTGAGAAAGGTCTTGAGATATTGGAACTAATCACAGGAGCATTTCCTCTTATTTGTCCTGATTTTAAAGAATTCGCCCCCATTCTCGTAGTTTCTTTCTTCTCCCAGCTAATGTTTGTAACTGAATTACCTGCAATTGAGTTATTACTTCCTTCAACGTCTACAAAGTTGCTTTTTCCTATCGTTTCAACACCTACAGATGGCATATGTATCTGTCTGGCTGCCTTATAAACTGGATATTTTCGTTGACTGGAATAATTTTCAGGAGCCAAAGGCAAATACTGTCTACCTTTTCCCATCATGTAATAATTGTCGTACTTATCTGAATTATTATAAAAGTCTTGCAGGACTGTAAACAGAGACCATCCGGCAATAAGAATTATTGCGATTATCAAAACATGTATGATATTGGTCTTCATAAAAATAAGATTTTTCTCAATTTAATTATTTTACAATAAACTTTGCTGACTTAGTTCTGTCTCCTATCAATTGAAACAAATATACCCCCGACATAGTTTTAAACGGAATTTCCATTACAGGATAGCTATTGACTGTATGTAACATTAGTAGTCGACCAGATGCATCATAAAAACGCATAGCAGAACCTAAATCATTAACAATAAGGTTTTTAACAATAAGGTTATCATTCAGCATATATGCTTCAATGCCTGATGCTATTTCACCTTCCTCTAAAGCAGTATTATCAGGCGCTACGAAATGAACAATAAATCTTTCTTCTATATCATCAGGAATACTTATAAAGCTATATGAAGGCTGATCTTTCATATCTGTAATGGTATGTGTCACTAAATCTTCAAGCCACAAACCTTCCGAACTTAGCGTTTCAAGATGTTGTGCTTCTAATTGAAACTCGGTAGTATCTTTCACAGGGTGAAAACATAATTTTACGTTGGGAGTTTCTACGGGCACTGCATTAGCTGAAAGTTTAGTTCCGACAGAAGACAATGAATAGATTTGAAACACATCTGCTTCACTATAAATCTTTGTCATATCGTAAGTATCGCTTGCCAAACTTGCACCAGGACGTAAACCTATTGCAGCAAGATCATAATTCCAGATATTATCAGCAGGAGTTACTTTAAAAAGAACCTGATTATTAATTTCTTTAGCTTTCGCAGCTCGTGCAATTGAAGGAACATTCAACGGTGCGCTGTGAGTAACTTTTGCATGTCGCTGCATATCCTTAGTGATATTGAACTGTCCGGGATTCGTTCCACTCAACACTCTGATCATAAAAACACTCATTGCCGGAATTTCCTCCAGGTCCTGAACGATAATATTATCGGTTCCTGTAATTTTATAGCTCTGATAGGTTGAAGATCCCGCAGGATAAACCCATATGTAGGGAGAAAATTTCAACGGACTGGCGCCCATTGCGTCAATCAGTTGTTTTGTTCCAATAGGGGCAGTATATGAGTTGCCAATCAACCAGTTGATCGTTGTGGCAGTACCCGTAACAGCAGGACTGCTGAAAACAGTATCCTGCGCGAAAAGCTGCTCATCATAAGCCGGCAATGTATAAACTTCGCCATTAAAAACAAATTTATTCTGATCATAGGCCGTCGTATCCCCATCGGTAACACTTAAACCGTTCTGAGCCTGCAAATCAGCATATCTGAAACCTGCAGGGCGTGGCCGGATAAGATAGGCCTGCGTAGGTTGTAATTTCTCCTGCGGATGATATATATACTGACTTGGCAATATCACACCCGACTCATCCTGCTCATTACCAAAAACATATCTTGTATGACCCGTAACCGGATCAGCAACAGGGCGACGAACCCAGTTACCAGCAAAATAACCTGAAAGTTGCGTATTATGAAAGGGTGTCGCAAAACCAAAAAGTTTGTCGACACCAGCTAAACTCCTGTAATATGACATTTCCCGTTCAATAATTACTGCGCCGGCATCAACAAGATCTTCCGAATTTCCCGGCCCTGTAATACGTAAGGAAGCATCGTAAACATCATCAGCATAGCGGTCCGATTTCAATACAATTTTGCCATTGTAGCCTGATTCTCTTTTAAGGGTATAAGCATCCACTCCCATCTTAGCAGAAATTTCAATCGTATCGTCGGTAGCTAAACGGATATTAGGAAATGCGATATAACTCTCACCTCTGTCATATGTAGTTTCAATAAAATTTGAACTGATTACACGTGGAATACTCAGGTTCTTTACAAATCTGAAAGTTCCACCCGAATATGCTACAGAGGTCGTTGATGTAACATCGGTTTTAAAAACAGCTGAGAGCGCATCCTGATAAAAATTACCACCCAGATTTATCTCCCCGTTCAATATAACACTCACATCATTCCCTGTATGACGCATCGCATATGGAACATACATGGCAACACCATTTGTCCCTCCTGAGTGAATGTTCATTAAGCCTGTATTCACCAGAATTACATCATCAGGCGAATCAGGTTCAACAGCCCACAACCTGTTAAAATTATTTATGAGGGCAATGAAAGAAAAAACCAGCAGAATTTTTCTCATATGATACGTTCAACGTAAAAAATATCAATTGTCAATCAAAATTTCACAAAAAAAACAAAAAATAAATCGGCATCACATCGTTTACATACTAAATTTCGCCATCGTGCTTACAAATACACAAATCGGGTAAATTTAACAATATGTATTTATTACATATTTTATTTTAAAACCCAGTAAGTCAATAAATAAATCGTGCAAATTTATGCAATTTTATTTATTTCAACAACTCAATTTGGAAGATGATAATCCTGAGTTAATAAAATTCAGTATAATTAACTACTCAAAACTCGCAATTTTGAAATTTAACTTCATTTAAGATTTATTCATACAACAATAATCGTTATTTTATATTTTGTCTTTCAAAGCATGGCATAACTTTATGGCATAATTATATCAACAAAATCGCAGGAAAAGCACAAATCGATATTATACGTAATTATTGCGCACAAAAAAAGCGTCTATGAAATAATTCATAAACGCTTGTGTCACATTGTGGGCCCTGTTGGGCTTGAACCAACCATATAACCATCTAAAAAACAATAATTTAATCATTATGATTTGAAACAGCTCACTATATACTCACTATATGCCCAAATTTCCTTAAGAAAAGATATAGAAATATTGAGTAAATAATTAATAGTTTCATTAAATAAATACTAATCGTACTTGTAATAAAATTGTATATTAATTTGATATAAATAATTTTGATGTTATTAAAAATAAATTTAGCACCTGTTTATTGATAATTATTAGATGACTACAAATAAATTTTATCACTTGCTCCCCCCTGAAAATATAAGTAATTTTTCATAGTCAATAACCCACTTATTCTTTTTCAAAAAATCTCCACCCAATATAGCTACCACCTGAGCTCCTTTGATTTTATTAAACAGACCAGTAGTATTGGAAATAAAAAACTCTTCTGAATAACATTTTCCTTCAATATTGAAATTGAATCTAAACTTATCAACTTCTTTTTTCTTTCCATCTTTACATATAATCTTCTGAGAACCTAATTCTTTCAATACTCCATCAAATGGATTTAAAGGCAAGCCCAGTGCTTCTATTGAACTTTTATCTAAAGAAACTGTATCAGAACTGATTGAAAAGAAATTTATTAGCTCAGGGTCAATCCAGTTGTACTTAGTAGTAGTATCAATTAAAAATTCAAATCCTAAATCACTACCTTTTGTTACTTGAATAAAAATTAAAGGTAAACCATAGTTTTTATAACTATCAGCAAAAGAAACAGAAAAGTTATGATTCATAATTTACTATTTATTGGAGGAAGATACTGTTAGTTTATCAAAATCTAATATCCAGCCATTTTCAATAAAAAACTCATTTCCTAAAATTCCATGAATCTGTATATCTGTTTCTTTCTCAATAGTTCCAAATGATTTTTCTAAATCAAATACACTAAACACTGTGGAGTAAGATATGCAATTAAATATGAAATTCACTTTTACTATTGGAACATCAGATTTGTTTCCATCTATTCCCAAAATACTATTATTACCTACAGGCTCAAAATGGTCTTTAAAAAACTCAAATACTCTTTGGTCAATGAGATTTTTATTTGAACCTGTATCAAGAAGGAAGCAAAGGTTATGTTGATTTATTTCAGTTACTATTAGGGGGAGACCTACTTTTTTAAGTCCATGAGACATTGGGAATGAGAATTTTACAGTCATAATACATCTATTTTAATACATAAGAAAGAATTATTTTTAAATAATCAAAAATAACTCTTTCCATTTTTCTACCCAGGCTGAATATCTTTACAAAATCTTATTAAAAAGATTGCTACTGCAACTGCTAACAACCATGCATTTCTTTCAAACCATGATTTTTCTTTTTTGTCATTTTTTTCTTCTTCCATTTATTATTAATTTAAAAATTAGAAATATTAATAATGCAAGTATTAATGTTGTAATCATACTTATTTTTTTATAGATTCAATCCATATGTTTATTCCTAAAATAACATTAGAAAGTAATGATTAGAATGATTTTATGGAATTATAATAAGGAGGGCTTTATCATTTATTACCTTCCTTACTAATTTATGAATTAATAGTCAGCAACTCTTATATCATTTTCCCAAATACCATCAACTATTTGGTTATTAGCCATGAATAGATTCCCAAATCCATCTCTTTTACCATTCAAAATTTTTCCGATGTATACTTCACCATTTGAATAGAAAATAATTCCTTGAACAGATTTGTAATTACTCATTTTCTCTCCAAAATAAAAACCATTTTTGTCTTGAAAATTTGAAATAATAAATTCTGAGGTTGCAAAGGCAGATACTGTACTAAGTTGCCAACTCATATTTTCAATTAAAAGGTTATTCTTCCATAGTCCAAATTCAGCTTTACCATTTGGAAAACAATATAAGCCATAACCACCGCCTTTTTTCCCATTATTAAACTCACCCATATAAATACCCCCTTTGTTGTATTTATGCAAACCCAATCCGTTTGGAATCCCATTAATAAACATTCCACAATGTTCTTCTCCATCTCCAAATGTATATGTTCCATAACCAGATAAATTACCATTTTTGAATTCTCCAGAATATTTGTCCCCATTTGGGTAAGCAATATGACCTTCTCCAGAAAGTTCAATGAATCCACTATTCTCTTTGTATTCTCCTTTGTAAATGCTTCCATCAGGAAGCTTTATTTCTCTTTCCATATATATAATTTTTATTGATTTTATGAAACAAATTCATCATCTTTAAAATGACACTTCATTCTATTGAAAATACCACCTTTACCATTTTCAATAATTTGAATTCAAAATCCATTATTTTTTCCATTAGTCCATTGACCCATATTAATATCTCTATACTCATGTGTTAAAATGCCTTTACCATGTGGAAGTCCATTTTTTAGTCTTCCCTCATAAATTCCACCCTTGAAATTGATTTTTTCCATGTTATTTAGTTGTGATATAGAGCAAAATATGTGTAATGTCCAACTTGTTTTTGTCTTTTAAACCTTTTAAAAAAAAGTGTGGCTCAAAATTATATAAATTTATTAATAATGACAAATATGTCATTGAAATTACAACTCTAAACAACGAATTTTGTTTATTAATGAGTAAGCAACGAATAAATACAATTCTTGTTTCTAGTATTGCAAAGCATATCAAGCAATTAAGAGAAGGTAAAGGCATTTCACAGGAAATGTTCTATATTGATACTGACATTCACATTGGAAGGATTGAATCAGGAAAAAGCAACATAACGGTTAGTACCTTATCTGAAATTTGTGAATATTTTGGCATCTCATTAGCTGATTTTTTTAAAGAAATTAAATGAAAAAATCCAACTTTTTTATACGATTGGATTTATATCATACCCTCATCCATAAAGGAATAGTAACTTTCAGAGGTAACAATCATGTGGTCAATAAATCTGAGTCCAACATTTTCACATGCCTTATTGATTCTTTTAGTTATTAATTTATCTTCACTACTTGGTTGAATAATTCCACTGGGATGATTGTGTGCAATCAGGATTCCAGATGAATTTGTCTTGAGTGCAACCATAAGTATACTGGAAACATCACTTATTGTTGATGTTTTACCACCAAAAGATGCTAAATGATATCCCAACAATTCATTTGCTCCATTGAGAAAAAGAATGTAGAGACTTTCCCTGAGCTCAATATAATCATTCCATATTTGCCTGAACACTATTAATGCATCAGCAGAACTAGAGATTCTAATCCTCTCAGATTTCTTAATTTTATTAGTATACAGTACTTCCACTTCCTGTAATTGAGGTATTTTTATCATAAAGATTTGAATATTATGTGTTAAAAAAAATGCCAACAAAACTCCTATGTATAATGAAGTTTCATTGGCAACTTGAGCTGGCTTCTTCAGTAAAGAAATTCAGATATTATATTTTATTAGTCAATAAACCACCTATACTCATCATCTCCATTCAATGCTTTATTAATGCCTCCAATGAGTTGAGATGCATTTAATGACCTATCCAGGAAGTTATCTATATAACTGTTCTTATTTGCCCCTGTGAACAAATTATACACCTTCCACAAGCTAATATTATCTGATCTTTCATCTTTACAAAAGTTTTCATCACTATAATAGGATTTAGCTACCAAATTGATATGACTATCTGTAAATTCCAGATTTGGCAATAACTTCTTCTGTGCTGATGGTAAATTCTGATATAATCTGGCCTTTCCAATAAGTTGAGCAAACTGATGTTCTGAAAGGTATGATTCTTTCAACTGGCTCATGAAATGAAGGTGCTGAGCAGGAAGATAATTAATAAATAAGTCAATGACTGCTTTTAACAGTCCTGAGGTATTCATAGCTCTTATTTCATTTTTTAAACCATCTGTAGAGATACAGAGATTACAACATACAAGATTTTTGAAACCAATAAAAACCTTAAACTTCTCACTGGATTTCTTTCCATATAGATTTTCATGATTTAATGTCCTTACCCCTCCAATACTCAAATTCAGTTTGTTTCCATCAATATTCTCATATATAGAAGGAATTTCAAAACAAAAAGCCATCCTTTCATAGTAAATGGTTTTATCTGAATCTAAAAGTTCATTTACAGGTTTATAAATAGCTTCTGGAATCCTGCCCTTAACAATATGACTGACCCTGACTTCTGGAATATCAATGCTTTCTCCATTAAAAAACATTGTAGCTGCCTCCTGAACAGTTTCTATGAAGTTGGTATGACTTATAGTCATCTCATTGTCTTTAGAAAAAACCGGAACAATACAATCATCTTTTAGATGGATTAAACTTACTTCATTGGTATTTGCTTCAATAAAGAATTTTCTGCTTTTTTCAAGCAGTTTAATTTCAGGAAGAATAAAAAAATTATCAGCATCATTTTTTGTAACATCAGGAGAAATCTCATTAATATTATGAATCTGCTGGCTCTTATTAACTGGCATTAGTTGCATTATTGATGTTTCCATTTTTTATATAGTTTTGTAAATAATTTATTACTGGTTTATTTTCTCCTGCTTCCAAAATAGAAGCCTTCTTGTTTAAAAAATCTGTAGTAAGTAGTGGATACCATTCAGGGTGTTGATGATAGATTGAATTCAACTCTTCTAATGTTTGAGCTTTTGCAATATCATTTTTAACTGTCTCAACAGAAATACCACTATTACACCAATCAAGGATTCTTTTACCTGTAAGTTCTGAAATGATAAATTCAGGTTTACCCATAAAAAGCCCTGTTCTGTCTTTACTTGACACTGCAAAATGTTTTATATCCACATCAAAAACCAAAGTGAACTCATAATCTAAACCATCCCTTTGTACTGCCTTAAGTCCAACTTTTTCAGGAACAAACTTGCCATCTTTTTGATTTAAAACATAATCCTGTTTTGTTCTCATGGTGCAAATAACATGAGCTTTACTCTGTAATATCTTTTGAATTAATGCATTCTGTCTTGGTGTAATTTTGCCCCAATTGGTGAAGCTATTCCCACTCAATCCTGAATGATATTCAAGCAGAAAATCCCAGCTTTGGGATAAAGAATCAATAATAATTACATCAATTTTTCCTGAATTTTCACAAATAGAAATTGCTTCCATATAGTTCTCAGGAGAGTAGTTATTATTTAGATTAAGAACATTATATGCTCCAAGATGAGCATACAAATCAGCTGAACCATTTTCAGAGTCAATAACAGCAATTTTGCTCCAATTATTAGTAATACCAAAGGCAAGTAATAGGCTTGAATAAGTCTTTCCACTACCTGCACATCCTTGAATAGCTAATTTAATCTTAGCTTGTTTTCTTTCTGATTGTCTTAGTTGCATAAGCTTTTTTATTTAAATTAATGATATAATTATTGCTATTAAAGTATAGTATCACAGCAGGATAGAAATAAAAAAAGACAGAATACAAAATGTATCCTGTCTTTCATTGTAATAATTTCATTACTACAATACTGCTAATTTTTCTGCTCCTCCTTCTGATTGCTGATGAAGCAAATAGAACATTTCACCTGTTTCAGCATTGCATACCTGAGATACAACTGGATTAGTAAGTTCTCCCCTCTGAAACCTGTCACTTACAGCACCCTTTTCAAATCCAAATGCCATAAAACATTTACCTGTTGATTCATTTCTCAACACTTCAATTTTTTCAACCTGTTGCTCTGCTTTAAATTGAGCAACACTCCATGTTTTCAAAAACTTTAAATTTTTATCCATAATAATTTTCAATAAGAATGTTAGGCCGGGGAATATCCACAACAGCCAAAACATGGGGGGGGGTCTGATCTGTCTATGGCATATTTGAATAAAATTTGGAAAGCTATAAAAAAATCATTTATTTGATTTTTTTAAGAATTGATAAGGTTTGTACTTTATTGCTCATATGCAGTCTAAATATTCCATATACTCCTCATAATTAGCATTATATCAAAATCACAACAATTTTATCTGATTTTTAAAATTATAGTTGTACATTTGTTGAATAAGATTATATATTATGGAACTTTCATCATTATTAGAACAACTAAATCTATCAGAAAAAGATGGACTATATTTTTATGATGATTTGAGTATAAATACCACTGATTTTCTATCAATTAGAACAAAAGAAACACTTCAGCATTCATTAAGACCAAATGCCTTTTTTTGTATCAACAATGAACCTTTAATTTTATTTTTTGACAATCCAAATGATTTGACTGATTTGCAAAGACAAATCTGGAATTTCAATCAATCTCCTGCAATTTTCATAAATACAACTAAAGGATGGATTGTTAAGAATGGCTTCAATTTACTGGAAAATAAGTGTGAATTAGAAGAGATTGCTTCAGGTAATAGTATTTATGATTTTGAATATTTTAAAATTATAACAGGAAGTACTTGGGAAGATTATAAACTAAAGTTTGAACAAAAGAATAGGGTAGATTTCTATCTTTTAAATAATATTGAAGCTGTCAGATATAACTTAATAAACAAAGAGAATTTGCATTCAAAAGCAGCAAATTCCCTAATAGGTAGAGTTATATTTATCAGATATTTGATAGACAGAAATGTTGAGCTGAATGTATACGGAATAACTCAAAAGGAAGATTTCTATAATATACTTGATGATAGGGACAAAACATATAATTTCTTTCAACAAGTAAAAGATGATTTTAACGGTAACTTATTTCCTCTGAATTATCAAATTGACAAAACTGAGGTAAATGAGAAAGATATCGTGAATCCAATTCATTTATTAAAGATAAAAGAACTGCTTCAAGGCGGTAAAATTTTTAGTGATGGAACATATCAACCTTCACTTTTTGATATATATGACTTCTCTATTATTCCAATTGAATTTGTAAGCAATGTATATGAGAAGTTTATAGGAAAAGAAAACCAAGCTGATACAGGAGCTTATTATACTCCACTTTTTTTAGTTGATTACATTCAAAAAGAAACTATATCAAGATATTTTAAAGATAATCCCAATAAATATAATTGTAAAGTTTTAGATCCTGCTTGTGGCTCTGGGGTTTTTCTTGTAGAAACATTGAGACAAATAATTTCCAAGTATTTACAAATTCATCCTATTAATACTGAAGATGAAATTGAATACAATTATTATAAAGATAAACTCAAGATATTATTAACAGATAATATTTTTGGGATAGATAAAGATGAAAATGCTATAAGTGTTGCTGTCTTTTCACTTTATATCACATTATTAGATAATCTAAAACCTAAAAGTATTGTAGGATTTGAGTTTCCATTATTAGAAAACACAAACTTTTTTACTGCTGATTTTTTTGAAACCAAACATGCATTCAACTCAAATCTATCAAAGCAGCACTTTAATTTTATTATAGGGAATCCTCCTTGGGCTACTAAACATCCTAAAGAAAAACAACCTTTTGAAAAATATATTGAGAATAGAAGTAGCAATGAAAAAAGTGAAATAGAAATTGAAAACAGAGAAATAGCAGAAGCCTTTTTAGTTAGGGTATCTGACTTTAATTTTGATGAGACCGTCTTTATAGTTGTCAGCAAAATTCTATATAAATTAAGTAGAAAGAAAAATAAGAAAGGAATTTTCAGAAAATATTTTTTGCAAAATTTTAAACTTAGACAAGTTTTTGAACTTTCTTCTGTAAGACATACTGTATTTGGAGCAGATAAAAAAAAGAAATCTGAAGATAAAGGAACTGCTCCAGCTACTATTCTTTTTTACAGTAAATCAATGAAAGAAGAACCTAAAGATAATATCATTAAACATATTTCTTTAAAACCCAATGTTTTCTTTGATACATTTAAATTGTTGGTTATAGAAAAATATGACACAAAAGAAATTTTACAGCAGTATTTTATTGATGAAGATTGGATTTGGAAAGTATTAGTATATGGTAATGTTCTGGATTATTATTTCATTAAAAGATTAAAACAGAACAAGTCGATATTTGACTATATTTCTGATAAGAAGAACTTTATATTTGGAAAAGGTATAAGTGTTGGTGGTGGTGATAAAAATCCAATAATTGAACACAAGAAAATAAAACACTCTATAAATTCTAAAATGAAGGGTTTGATGCCTTATTATATAAATTATACTGACAATTTTTTAAACTCATTAGATTATGTCCATAGACCAAGAAAAATAGACTTATATAAAAATCCAGTACTTTTGGTTGGAAAAGGAGTTAGTAATAAATTTAAAGCTAAAGCAGCACTCTCTTTAGTAGATGTAATCTATACAGATGCTATCACTGGTATTAAATCACTGAAAGCAGATAATGATTATTTGCTTCATATTCTTGAGGCCTTATTTAATTCAAACCTTTTTAGCTATTTTTTGGTCAATACAAATTCTTCTATTGGTATTGAAAGAGAGCAATCTCATGACAAAGATGATAAGTTCTCTATTCCTTTAATTCTCAATTCAAATTCAAAAATTAGTGAATATACAAAAGAACTAAAGAGTTTGATATCCAAAAGTGAATCCAACGATTTTTTTAATATTGAAAAGCAAATTATTCTTCAACAAATTTCACATCTTCAATCCCAAATTGAAGATGAATTATTATATATATATAATGTCTCCTTGCAAGAAAAAAGTTTAATAGATTATACTAACAATGTGACAATTCCCTTGTTGAAAGCAAAAGAAAAGAAAAAAGTTCTTGCTTCTATTAAATTCAAGGACAATCTTTTGATAGACTATGCAAACGTATTTATTAATCACTTTTCTAGAAGATTTAATTATAGTGGGCATTATTTTGAAATAGAAATAATCTGGTCTGAATACATTATTTTGATGAAATTTAAGATAATACCAAGTCCATCTAAAGAACATGGGGCAATAATTTGGAACAAGGAGGGTAATATAAAGCTGTTAAAAAGTATTGCAGCATTAGGTTTTGAAAATATAAGTAATAATCTGTATCTTCAAAAAGACATTAAAGGTTTTGAAGAAAATTTCTTTTATATAGCAAAACCAAATCAATATAAGTCATGGCATCCAGCCTTAGCATATCTTGATTTAAATGAGTTTGTTGATGCTTTACATAATATTGATAAAATTGAATGATATGAATGTTCAAAAATTTATCTTTAAAGAAACATATCAAGATAGAGACTTAAAATATATCCTTTATTGTATCTATTGGTGTTATTTGAAGATAATTGAATCTGAATCAATAGTTATAAATAAAGAGAATGATATTAGAGATTTGTTTATTTCTGATGAATATCTTGATAACCACTCAATTAAAGAAGATTTAGGAATATGTCAATATATGTTTGATAAAGAAATACAAACTTTGGACGGCAGAGTGGATATAAGAGTAGTTGACATGATTCAAAAAATAAAAGGTATTTATAAGCCATATTATTACATTGAGTGTAAAAGAATTGATGATGTAACACCTAATTATAGCAATAGCTTAAATAACAAATATATTAATGAAGGTATCAATAGATTTGTTAATGAAAAATATCCAACTTATTTAGAAGCAAATGGCATGCTTGGTTTTGTAGTAAAGTCAATTGATATAATGGAAAATACCAAAAGAATAACTGGGTTAGAACCTTATATCTTTATTGATAACTTTAGTTACACATATAAATCAAACCATAGTACAACATCCAATAAAACAATCACTCTATATCATTTGATGTTGGACTTTTCAAGTAAAATTAATTCCCTCAATAAAAGTGAAGAGGTTTCTTAACCCCTATCTTTTAAAAAAAATACTACTGAGTAAAAAAATCAACAGTAAATATAGTTGAGTATTATAATCTATCATATCCACCATCTCACTAAAAATCAGCAAAAACTTCAGCATTTGGATAAATATATGTTTCTTTAGAAATATCATCTTGAGGATGAATTCTTAACCAAGAGCATCTAATATCTATACCAGAGCTATATTGGCTGCCATAGATTGATTTTACTTTATCAGAAAATATGTATTCACCCATTAGCTCTTTCTTATATCTAAAAAAGGAGGCTCTATTTATTTTAATTTCTTGCAGTAATTCATCAGTGTTGTACCTACAGTGAGGTGTATTATTGTCACAACAGCAGAACAAAGAGATTAAAAAACCTTTTAATTCCGGACTTAAAGAATCAGTCAAAATATCTTTGTATATGAATCTGAAATTATTTTTTGGTTTAGGCAACTTATAAATATTCCTTTTGACAGTATGTTTTTCTTGTTTAGTCTCTACAATAACATAGTTTGACTGTTTTAATCTTGGAAGAAAGTTATCTGCAATATAGTCTTTTTTTATATTTCCATAGGATGCAATTTGTTCAACTGTTAAATTACAAACATAATACTCTTTATTGTTAATTACTTCTACATTTATTGAATACAGATAGAGCACTGATAGTGTATAAATGTCTCTGGGCGAAAAATATTGAATTGCTTCATATGGGAATACTGTGTAGTTTTTAATACTTATCATATATAATAATAGCTTAGTCTCAAATATCCCCCATACTATATTATAAATAAAATTTAATGTAATATAGAATAGGGTATTTTTGAGACTTTTATTAAACTTAAAAAATATATTTGAATTCTACTCTTTCTTATGAAACTAAGAAAGAGCTTTTATGAGGGTGTTAATAATTATTATTTATACAAAGATAAGTAAAAAAAAACAAACATGCAAGTTTTTTAACATTTAATTTACTAACAAACAGCACATTAGCCAAATTCAACAAATTATCACCTAATTAAACTTAGGCTATTTAGAGCAGCAATAAGCCAATTAAATTTTCATCCTGACTAATCCTCACCTTGTGAATAGATAAGCCCATAGGATTGCTCCCAATGACCTTATATTTATTATAAGCAATGGGGTTACTCGGGGCATTGGGGTTTACTGTAGATACCTTGGTTCTATCAACCTTATAAAATGACCTTAATAGGCTTATAGAAACTCTTGGCTTTAGAGTTTTAAAGAAATGATATTGAATTATTGGTGTTATTATCCTATCAAGCTCATTTGAGGAATATATATTATTTGGTATTAAAGAGGAAGATATATCATTTTTAAAAGAATGATTATCATCTAATGACCAGAAAATTATTGCATTGTTTACTGTTTTGAATGCCTTTCTATTCTTTGTTCTTATCTCCCAAAGCAAGTCCAAAAGAGTGTCTGTTTCTAAATACATATAAAGCTTCATAAACATTGCATAAAAATCTCTATCTGCCCTCTTACTGAACTTCTTACATTTCTCTAAGTTTTCATCATTGAGTTTTCCAGTAGATTCAAGTAACTTAATATTTGCTTTTGCATTCTCAATATCAGCTTCAAAATATTCCTTTTGAGTTATAGTACTGCTTTTTTCAGCACTCTTTTGAGATTTTGTAATCTTAACAGGATCAAGTGTTGTTACATGTACATTATGTAGCTTAGAAAGTTCATTTTTCAATGCATTTGGATACATATAATACCCTGAGTCCAATATCATTTTCTCAACTTCACTATCAATATTTAAATATGCTGGAACAAATTCACCATCAATATTTTTCACGAGTTAATTCTATTTCTTCTCCCCCAATATAATATACTCCTTTATGTTGTATTGCTTTTTTTTAAAGCACTAAATAATTTGGTAGCATCAACATCATTTTTACTTATAGCATCAGCTGCTTTGTATAATGCTATTAATTTTTCAGCTCTATTCAACAGTATCTCTTGAAAACTCCCATCATCAAAAATAGCACTCTTTCTTGGTGTATTATAAACTATAGTTTCACTTAGTAATCCATTCTCAATTCTGCATCTTCCTGATATTTGAGTCATTTTATCAATTGATAGGATCTGAAAAAAATTCTTAGCATTGGAGACTGTAATTAGATGGAACTTTTCTTCAATATCTATTCCAGCAAAATAAGTACTAGTTATAAAATTTATTGCTTTGGGTAATGTGTTTTTATCTGTAAGAGTTGAATAAAATCCACCAACTTCTCTGTCACTTGCTCCTCTACATAGTATAGCACATTTTATTTATAAATCAGTACTTAAGTTATTTATTATGCTTAGTATTTGCAATATTGAATTATATGCAATAACAATCTTATTCTCTCCATTTGAAGATTCATTTTTTTGTTTTACAAGCCCATTTATGTTATCAGTATGAATAAGATTAATGTTCCTTTTGGGTTTAAAATCAGTCAAATCAAATCTTGCTTCCTTCTCTAAATTGGGATTAGAAAAGTTCTTTATAGTAGCTGTTAGTAAGCATCTGTTTTGGGGATTAAACCTAAAATAATAATCCATTACAATCTCCAAATTAGGTCTGTAACTTGATTCAGACTGCAACATATCAATTTCATCAACCATCAAAAAATAATTATTAGCAATATCCTTATCAACTTCTTCTATTGTTTCTATTAGAAACCTCAAACTGTCTGATACAACAAGATTTTTTTTGAAATTATTATTCTCATCATTTAGGTAGGCTAATATCTCATTTTTATTTATTCTTTTTCTTCCTCCACTTAGACTACTCCCAACATATAAGCAATTAGGGTGTTTTAATGATTTGTTAAATGCAAGAGCTTTAGTTGGAGTAACTATTATTGAATTCCTTTTAGATTTTATTTCTAATGTTGTTGCACCAATACCTGGTCTTTTCTTATCAACAATTCCATGAGGAATTTTTGATATGTAACTGCTAAGTCTATAAACATCATCAACTACAACTTCTCCATTATGTTCTCCATAAACTCTCCCAAAAGGAACATTTGTAATTGAATCAATTTCAAAATCATAAAATGCAGGGTCATTATCAATTTCTACTACACCTTCATCAGTTACATTGTAAGTTTTAGAATTTTAATCTATTAAATCTCCCCATGTGTTGGGTACAATAATTTCATCACACTTTGTTTTCATATAATGTATAGAATTAAGTGAGCAAAGCTATATTTTTTCTGTAATTTCTTACTAAAACCCACACACAGAAATAAATCTAAATGGGCCATAATATTGTTTTTTTTATTTCTTCCTCTAATATATACTTCATAATTAAGTACAGTCATAAAATTATATATTGATTTTTGATAAAAAACTTGAATTAGAAAGATTTTTGAAATAATTTGTGAATGTTCAATATAAAGTTAACTATAAATAGGTTTCATAATGAGCAAAATATATAAAAAGCGAATAGATATATTAGTTCTAATCGCTTTTTTACTTATTTACATCATCATTTATGAATCTTAATTTCTAGTAAATGCTAGACAAAAATTTTACTGAAAAAAAATTACTTGCTCATGCTATGTTGTAAAATTAATAACTCCAATAAGGAATCAATACCATAGGCTTTGAATGTTATCCATCCTTTTTTAATTCATGGCTATTTATTGTTACTCATTCCAAAGTTACTTATCAACTACATTATTATCATCTGTTTTTAAAAGTTTTTCACCCAGCAATTTCATATCATTAGCAATTTTAGTATCAATAACTTTACTATAAATAAGAGTAGTCTGAATATATTTATGCCCCAACATTTTTTGAACAGTTTCCAATGGGACTCCATTTGAAAGGGTAACAGTAGTTGCAAAAGTATGTCTGCCTAAATGCATGGTAATATGAGTATTAATTTCACACAGCTCAGCTATCTCCTGTAAATACAAATTAAGTTTTTGATTACTAATTACTGGTAGTAAGATATTCCTTTCAATACAAACTGGATGTTCTTTGTACTTGTTGATGATCTCCTGTGCCTCATTCAGTATTGGAACTGCTGCTCTAATTCCTGTTTTATTTCTTTCAAGAATTATTATTTTTTGTCCATCAGCCATAGTTTGAATGTTAGCATTAGATAATTTCTTTAGATCAGTATAACTTATTCCTGTATAACAGGTAAACAAGAATATATCCCTTGTTTCAGTTAGTCTCTGTAACCTAAAAATTTTGCCCTTCAGCACATCAAGTTCATCATTAGTGAGATAACCCCTATTAGTCTCCTTATAAGCTGTTATATAGCCTGCAAATGGATTACTCTTTAGGTATCCAAACTTTATAGCTTGATTTATAACCTTCTTCAAGTGCTTCAGATATTTCATGGTGGTATTGTGACTACAATGATATTTAGTAGTCAGAAAACTTTCATATCTCATCATAAATTTAAAATCTATATCCTCAATGAGTATATTTTCATCAGCAATATCTATTTTTAAAAACTCTTTCAATCTGGATATAGAAATTTGATATCTCTCTACTGTATTTTCAATATACTTATATCCACTGTCCTTTTGCATTAATTTATTGTTTTCTTCAAAGACCTCAATCAATGTTTTTGCTTTTGGTTTTTCACCTAGTAGAGCAGATTTCAATTCATTTATTGTAAACTCTTCCTTGTTTTCATACAATAAATTAAATTCTCTGTGAACCTTTGCTTTAAGGTCACTCAAATACATATTTTGAGTTTTTACCTCCTCTGTTCTTCCTTTTATTAATTGTCTTTTACTGTCCCAACACTCTGGTTGAAGCTTCAATTTAGTACTCATCTCAAATATAGCTGAGTTTACATTTACTCTCAAATATAATGGTGTTCTTGAATTATCAGTATTTTTACTTTTCTTCAAAATAAAATTGATTAATAGCGTTTTCATTTAGACTGTTTTTAGTTGATATTACACGATTTTTCCATGAAAAAGAAAGTGTTAAAAAAAGATTATATCAAACTAATAAACAAGCAATTACAAGGACTCCAGTGACCTATTTCTTATGTAAAAAAAAGGTCACTGATTTATCACTAGAAAATATTAAATTCAAATGATTAAAGTAGATTGGAACTATTAGATGTCAGAACAGCCACTATACTAATTGACTAATAATCAGTCATTGTCAATAAATAAAAAAAGCGTCTATGAAATAATTCATAAACGCTTGTGTCACATTGTGGGCCCTGTTGGGCTTGAACCAACGACCCCCTGATTATGAGTCAGGTCTACCTTATTTTTTTAAACAAAACAATAAATATCTTTATGTCTGATATACTGTGTTTTATGTCTTATCAGTGGTATTACCATTGCATCTAAAAAACGTCATTTTCTGATTATATTTGATATTTTTAGAGATTATTTGAGAAAAAGTATGATAAAAGTATGATAATTTTTTGAATTAATTTATCTTTACAAAAAAAATATATGTTCAACAAGCCAATCCAATCGCTAATAGCAGATAGCAGAAATCGTACAGATGGAAAACTTGCAATAAGAATTCAACTTTTCTATCAAAATGGCAACATAAAGGAGCAAATTTTTATTTCATTAAAACTATATTATACACCAGAAGAATGGAGTATAATAAATGACCGCACTAATCAAAGAGGTGTAAAATCAACAATCCATGGCGATAGGCTTATAGAAGAAAGAAATAAAATAAGTTATGCTCAAAAACGTTTATCAGAGATTATTGATCTATATGTAAAAAAAAATCAATTATTTTCGATCAAAGACATTAAAGCAGATTTTATTAATAAACCAGTTTCTTCAATTAATAGAATTTATTTAATAAACTTATTTGATGAGCTAATCACAATAAAAGAACGTACAAAAAAATCACTTTCAACAATTGAATCATACAAAAATGCGAAAAAATCATTTTGCCGCTATATTGAAAAATATATTGGAAAAAAAAATGAGACATATCGAATAACTTCTATTGATGCCAGCTGGTTATATGATTATTTTAATAAAATGTCAGCTCTAAGCGACACAACAAAATTCGATTACATAATTCTATTGAGGGCCGTTTTTAATTATGCAATTTCGGAGAAACTTATTGATCCAAAAATATACCCATTTAAAGAAAAAAATACTGATAATTTCTTTAATATACAAATGTCAGCAAAAACTAAAAAAGCGCTAACATTAGTTGAGTTTGATAATTTAAAAAAAGTCCGAAAGGCATTGACACCCAAACAACAAGAGGCTTGGGATTATTTTATGCTTAGTTATCTGTTCAATGGGGCCAATCTACGTGATATCGCAGAACTTGAATACTCAGACATAGATGAACATGATAATTCAATCTATTTTAGAAGAAATAAAACTGGTATTAGAAAAAAAATTGATAGAGAAATTTCAATTACTTATACTGAGCAAATAAAAAAAATAGTAGAGTTTAGAGGAAATCCTCATCATCCAAGTAATTACATATTTCCAATATTTCCTAAAAAAGATCTAAGTGCAATAGAAAAAACAAAATTTGTCAAAGAAAAAACACATTCTTGGGAAAAAAAATGGAAGTTAATAGCAAAAGTAGCCGGAATAAGAGAAGATTTGACCTATCAAATGGCAAGACACACATATGCTACTATTGCCATATTGAAAGGAGTGCCAATTTATGAAATTTCTAAATCAATGGGACACACGGATATCCATCAAACTATGTTATATATTGATACGCTTCCCAAAAATATCACACCAGAAAATGAGAAAATGAAATCAGAATCAGTACCTTTGGAAATATTTAATTGATTATAACATGAATAATAAAGACTTAATAAATTATTTCGCTTTTATTTCTGATTTAACTTCAAATTCAATAGATGAAATTGAATCATTATATAATGATTTGAAAAGTAAATTTTCAGAAATTGAGTTTACATTATATTTAAAATTATTAATCACTGACTTAAACATCAAAATCGTTGATACTGAGAACTATTTAAACACATCACTTGCTCTTGGAAGTCCTATTAAAACTTATAGTATTGTTCTTGAAAACGACAGATTTGAAAGAGATTTCAAAAATGTTTTAAAAATTTGGAAACTCTCACTTGCTTTTTTTGAGCACAAAATAAGCACTCCTGAAAAGCCGGAGATTGAATTGAATTTCGATAAGATGAATGATTACTTAACTCCGAACGATTTAAAGACTTTAATGGGTTGGACTAAAACTACTGTTGCAACTAAACATTCAAGGGGTGAACTTGCTTGTGTTGAAGGTACCCGATTAACTCCGAAAGAAGGTCTGAAAGTATATCTTGAAAAGAAGACAAAAGGACTCATAGATGCACCTGAAAAGTGGTTTGCCAAAAATATTCAAAAAAAAGGAAAATAACACTATGAAATGAAAAGCAGTTATATTTACGAATTAGAATAGCAAATAAGATTATATTTAAAAAAGTAAATTGAGCAAAATATGACCGAAGAAACTTTGTTTACTGAATACAAAAGCCTACAAAAGATCAGAACAGGGGATAAGGGCTTTAAAGAATTAGCTGTTACATGCGTTAGCCTGGCAAATGCGAAAGGTGGCACTATTGCTATTGGAGTAGACGATAGAACAAAACTTCCACCTGTTGGTCAGGTCATTAACCAAATTGAAGTTAATGATGCCGTTACCCGGTTACGAGGTTTATGCTTTAATGTGAGTTTAAGTGGCTCAATCGTATTAACACACTCCAATGGTTCTCAGTATTTTACAGTAACTGTTTCCCCCTCTTTAAAATCTATTGCGTCAACAAGCGACGGTAAATTCTATATACGGGTTGCCGATAAATGCGAGCCTGTTCGTAATGAAGATATTCACCGTTTGGCAAACGAAAAAGAAGCATTCCAATGGGAAATGGTTTGTACGAAGTCTGTTACTTTGAATGATATTGATATAAATGCATTGACAAAATTTACAGATAAAATTAGAAGCTCAGACCGTGTGAAAGACCATATAAAACAAATGTCTGATGTGGAAATTGCCGAAAATTACAATTTAGTGATTGATGGATATTTAACATACTTAGGAGTTCTTTGGCTCGGGAATGCAAAACAACGAAGTAGAATTGCATATCCAATTACAGTTCAGTATATTGTATATGATACAGCTGAAAATAAAATTCGTAAAGAGGATTGGCACGATAATATAATGAACCCCGAAGAGTTACTTATTGATATTGAACGAAGTGCAATTGAACTTACATATTCACACGAATTTCCTGACGGTTTGTTCCGCAAACAAATCAGGCATTATCACCCAAAAGTGATTCGGGAGTTATTAATCAATGCATTTGCACATAAAAGCTATACAATTTCGGGAGATATACTAATACAGGTTTATCCTGACCGATTGGAAATAACAAATCCTGGTGGCTTGCCACTTGGTGTTACAAAAGATAATATTTTGCACGCCCGGCAACGTAGAAATCCACATTTGATTCGTATCATGCACGATTTAAAACTAATGGAAGGTGAAGGTTCTGGCTATGATTTGATCTATGAATTAAACTCGATGGATTCAAAAGAGAATCCGATAATTCAATCAGATTTTAACTCCACCCATATAATACAAAGTTCTAAAATTATTGACAAAGAAATTTTACCTCTATTAGATTATATTTCAAAGAATTATGTGCTATCACAGAAAGAATTTATTGTTTTGGGTCTGATTGCCCGAAACAAAAAATTATTATCTACCCAGTTGACTAAACTTTTACAACTCACAGAGGAAGATAGGTTGAGGAGTTACACATCCCGGCTTGTAGAACAAGGAATTCTGATAACACGTGGTAATAAAAAAGCAAATGAATTTATGGTTAACCCCAAACTTATAACAAACTCAAACACAAATATCAAAACTTCACTTAAAACCATTGAACCTCATTCTCTGAGGGCTTTAATAATTGAAGATGTAAGATTACACCCTGATAGTCTGAAAAAAGAAATTAAAGAGCGTTTACCTGATGTTGAAGTTTCAGATATTCAGAAGAATCTTTATGCTTTGGTTGATGAAAAAGTGCTTACAATAAGTGGTGGAAAAACCTACCGGAAATACAGATTGGCATAAAAAAAAAGAAATAAAAAAGAAAACGAACGAACATACATACATACATCTAATAATCAACACTTTATTCTTTTATTACCAGAAAAAGAAGTAGAAAAAGAAGAAAAAAGAAAAGTAGTAGAATAATAAAAAGAAGTAGAACTTATAGAATAAAGATAAACAGATATTTTTGTATGGAATGAATTAATGGGTTATTATATCGGGGGCTTTCTATGAAATTTTTCCATATAGATTAGACTTCTAAACACTCTCCTCCACCCATCCAAACCACTCACTCTGATCACAAAACGGCACTTCATTGATTTCGCACACATTCATTGTATGCCCCGTACCACCAACCTTTGGATCATCCAAATCATCGTAAAAAAACGCAAATGTTGCAGGTTTAATATCATCAGCACCCATAACTTTAATTGTATCTCTCAAAATATACGCTGCTTTTATAGTGTATCTATTATTTTCACCTAAAACATATCTGTCAATCAAGTTTTCAGTTTTCTTATTGCTTTTTGATTGATAAATAACTTCCGGATTACTCAGTATATCAATCTCATCCAATGCAATACTATCGTACGATTTATTTGTTTTCTGCCGATGTCCAGTATAGGGTGTTATTACTTGTAAACGTTTATAGTCAACCATTGCAACACCCTCTGAGAAAAACTGATCAGCTCCCTCGGCATTTCCGCTTCTGAAAGTCATTTTGGATGATTTTGATGTTAACAATTTTCCTAAGGCAAATAGCTTTTCCTTATCAGAATCCAATACATTTCGTTTACCTTCAAGAAGAATAACTGAGTTTGAGTGATCGTATTTTAAGATGAAATCGTCAATGGTCATATAATTATTCATATAAGAGTTTTCTGAAATAGCCAAAATATGGATCGATTAATGCTCTGCGATCAAGTCCCATATTTCTTCTCTCACAGGATGTTTCAGAGACAAGACAGCAAGCAAAGCAAGCCGCTAAATTTAATTGTCCATCATTTTCCCAACAAAGCGGATCAGAAGCGCATACCTCGGGTCGATTTAGAGCAGATATGATTATTTTATTGATTAAACGTGGTTGTCCTTGCCAGACTAATCCTCCCATACTTCCCTCAGCACCATCTGTTGTATAAATCAGTACACCACACATTCTATCTGAATAGTACAATCTTTCTTGTAAACTTGCAGTAGGATAACCGCAACTGAACTCTAATTCTTTTAATATTAAATGAGAAAAGGTATGTATAAGATAAAACATAGGAGCACCATATTGTTCTATTTCTTCTTTTAGTGCTTTTCCAATATCACCAGGTGGTTGATCATATCGAATTTTAAATTCGTCTTTAAATTTATTTGCCCAATCTTGAATTTTACCCAAATCAAATTCAAAGAATAATCCTTCTCCGAAAGTTTGATTTGCTGGAAGTGTGAAGACTTTATCTGGTGCTTCATTATAGATAGGTTGTTCATCTTCTCTTATAACTAAACCATCTATTCTTTTAGGAGTGGGAAGCATAACTCTACTGAAACCTAATTGTGTTAATGTCATTGCAAGTGTATTCACTTGTTGAATCTTTTTGAAGTAAGGTTTTAGCATTTCAGGGAATTGAATGTCGGTAAATTCTAAATCTTTTGAATCTTTATTAGATTGAGTATTTGTAGAAAAGACTTTGTATTCATCAAAACGGTATTGCTCGTGTGAGTCTTTAACTTCTTCTTTTATTTTCAAGAATTTCTTTTTTATTTTCAAGGCTCCTTTCTCCGTCAATTCAATTCCTGCATCATCTGACTTATCTATTATTTTTTGCGTATCCCAATAATCTTCTTTGGTTAGTTCAGAATTTCTTGATAATTCTTTTGGATACCATTTCATATTCAATAAATCTAATGCCATTTGTAAATCTGTTGATAGAACATTTTCGGGCAAATATGTAGAAGGTATGAATAAACTACTAAAAGAATCTGCATAATAAACACTATTACTGGTGACCAAAGCCATTTGCATTGTACTTTGTCTTCCATTTGTATCTCTACAAAGAGTGGTAGATCTTGTGCCAACTCCATTCCAAGGAGTTTCGCCAACGCAGAACGGATTAATATTCATAATACCCTCTAAACTGTATCTTTCATCACATTTATTGCATTTTAATACTCCCCAACTTTCAGAACTTGTGCGGTTATCAATCCATTGCAATTCGTGCCTACCTCCTTTGCTACATTCTTTACATTCATAGTTGAAAAGTTCAAATCCATCTTCCTTTGACATTTCACTCTTTTTACCTTCAATGCCAGCACAGAATAATTGATACCAAGGAATATCTGATATATGCCCATTTTTACAAATGAGCAAGATAGGAATTTGAACTAACGGTTCGTACACATCTTTGTCTTGACCATTATCTTTAAATGTTCTTTTAGTTTTGGAAAGAGCATCTCTGGGCGGAGCAAAATATTTTAAATCACCGCCATTACAACGATTACTTTTCCACAGATTCTCCCATTCTTCAATAGGTTTAAAAAAGAATTTTTTAGAGCTATAAAACCAACGAGGAAAATGAATAGAAGGAATTATAAAATGTTCTACTTTTAATTCTCCCGAATTAATCTCTTTAAACTTTTTATATAATGGATGTTCTTTTTCTTTTGGCGTATTCCAGTCATTTAATGAAAGATGTGGAACATCTACTAAAATCATAAGATTTTGAAGTTCTTGTTCCTCTCGTAGAAATTCAATAAAACGAGGGTCGTTAATCACATCAACTCCGGCTCTTTTGGCTATTTCATTTGGGCATTTTACATCGGGAAAATTTTCAATTTGTTTATTTACATCTTTGATAAATCCCCATTCGGAAACAGTTAAAGGCATAATAAAGAATCCTGCTTTTGTAGTTATGATTGAGCCCACACCCGCATTTGATGATAATACTTTGTATTTACCAACTCCTTGGTTATATTGAGTGACTTTGTTAATATCCATTGCTTTCTTCTTTTATATGAATAACGGCTTCCGATTCCACGTTTCTGAGAGACATTGGTACTGCCCACATATTCTCAGTTTCTTCATTTTGATATGCATCTAATGATAAGAATAAATCTCTATAAGTACCTGGTATTCTATGGTTATTGTTAAGTAAATCAGCACCTGAGTATCTTAATGTAAAATCATTATTTGTTTGCTCATCAACCAGTAATTTCCATTTTTTTAGTGCTTGCGCTATAAATGATTCAATGTTTTGTTCTAAATCTTCTGTTAACAGGTTCTTTTGTTCATCGTCTAAGCTTTGAGTTCTATCCAGAAGATTCTTAAAATGGTTGCCCAAATCTGCTTCAATTGCTTCAATTAAAGCATCATTCAAAGAAGATGGGGAATCTGCCAATTGCTCATAAGAATGACGTATCATTGTAGCTAAATATAAAGGTAGATATTTCTCAACAGATTTTTTAGAATACGGTGTTATAGAGATCGGTTCTACATAGTAATATAATTTTTCGTGAAATTCACGGAAACGCTCAAAATGAGAAAGGTCTCTTGTTCTAAATGGGTTATGCAAAGTAATTACTAAACCCGATTTATCACGCGCTACGCGACTACTTGCTTGAATGTATTCAGCAATATTGCGTGGCATAGAGTTCATTATAATGGTATTAAATCTATTTACGTCCAATCCAACCGAAATCATATTTGTAGCCAAAATCAAGTCAGGTGGCGTTGAACCTTTTACCCAGGTATCACTATTTGCACTTTTTTTATGTGGTAATCGATTTTCTGCATCCCACTTTTGACTTACAGATGAAAGTTGATCAACAACTTCGGCACCTGTAAGACGACCTGTAAGTTCTGATTTATTGAATGAGGAATCATAACAATAATAGCACTCCAACATATCGCTATTACGTAAAACTCTCTTAAATAATCGACGTGTGTATTTTGTAAACTCAGTATAGAATTGTGCATCTGTTTTACCAACTTCTTTTAAACTATTAAAATAAGCAATAATGGAATGATAATAGTCCATTGCACTTGAAACTTCTTTATCAGAAAGTTTATCAAAATTTGCTTTCTCAAATATTGCCCTATGTACAAATATTGTTGCAATTAAGCGCATTTGAGTGGTCATTTGAGTTCTTCCTGTTGGAAGGATTCCAATGTACTTTCTTTTTGAGATGTACTTTGTGATACCATTTACTTGTTCTCTTTTATAAAAAGCAAAGAAAGAATCATCATAGTCAATGCCACTTTTGGGGAATATATTTACATCTCTATCATAAAGAGCTCTGATTTGTAATTCTGTATTTCTGGTAGTGGCGGTTGATGAAATAATTTTAGGTCGAACTTTGATTTCGCTCCCATCTTCTAATGTTTTATTATACGTACAAAGTTGGTCAATCGCACCTTCAAACAAACTAACAGCTGAGCCTAACGGACCTAATAAAAGATGTAACTCATCTTGTATAATGAGGGATGGTGGTAAATTATTCAATAAACCTTTACCAAATAATCTTCGTGAATCTTTATTAATATTTTTTGTACTACTTCCTACTTTATGACCTAATGCAGCAAATTTATCAACTGTACCAAATAATAATGTTGGTGGATTAGAATAGATATATTCATCACATAACATCACAGGCAAATTGTCTTCAAATGAACAATCTATATTGCTACATCTAAATATTATTTGTGGATTTGCATCTGTTCCATTATTCTGATATTCGAGTGTCTCACCACACCAAGGACATTTGTCTAATGGTATTTTAGATTCATTTCTTTCATTATTTCTAAAAGTGTTCCATTTCAAGCACTCATCTATAAGTCCATCGTTATATTTTGTATGCTTTGCAACATTTGGTAAAGAATCATTACCAACATATAATCCAATAGAAATAGGCTCTTCACCCAAATGATATTGATCCCATCTACGAATTTGTTCTAATGCAAGAATTACACGCATTGCACGTTGAAATTGTTGAGTTGCTAATAATCTCAAAGTATAACGCATTATTGCGGTTGTTCCACCACCATTTTCTTCTGTCCTTCTTCGATGAATTATAGTTAAAGCAATTATACCTAAATAAGCTTCAGTTTTACCACCACCGGTTGGGAACCAAACTAAATCAACCAATTCATTTCTCGCATTCCAAAGTTTATCTTCCGTCCGTTGAATAATACCATCTAAATTTAATAATATAAAAGCGAGCTGAAATGGACGCCAAGTCGCTGGAAATTCTCCAAATATGTGATCGGATGCATTAATATAAAAATCCTTATCTGTCTGATCTTGTGTTGAGTTTTTGCTATGAAACAATTGAATAAACATTGCAGAATTCATCAAACGAAAAGATTCCATATTTAGGTCGTTACCCTCTAAAAGCAATTGAATATTAGATTTCATACGGATATAATCTTCTTCGCATTTCACAATGTTTTGAGTTGCTATTGAACTATCGTCAGAAATCTCTTTTAACTTATTGATCCAATTTCCATAGGCATCGACAAAGACGTTTAATTGTGCAAGTATTTCTTCGTTTGTTGCATTTGACAACATTGATAGCCACTTAAATTCAAGGGCTTTTGTATCTTTTAATATTGGTTGAGGTACAAGAATGTCTTTTTCTTTAACATAATCACTGTATTTGTCACGAGGAATTGGTTCAACATCAGGCGTCTCGTAACCTGGGATAAATTCAGATTTTACCCATTTTTGAGAGCCATTTATATTCCAATCCACAGAACAGAAATGCCCTAATCCATAATCTTCAATAGAGCGGTATTGATAATTAAGTTGGTTTACATCCTCAGATATGTTTTCTTTTGCAGAGTTAGCCCGATAAGGGAACAATAATTTACTTTCTACTTTAATTTCAATACCAAAGAAACAACGCTGATTGACCCTTTCTGTAACAATGGAGAAATAATGTTTATTGTCATCTTCAAAAGGTGTAGAAGTGTTTTCCAATTGAATTTTAATATACCTTTTTGATGAATCTTCCTGATTCCGACTTTTAATAATTTGCAACCATAGAGATAAGGAACCCTGTGTCTTATCATCAATTGAGAACTGAATAATATCTTTTAATTTATCGAAACGTTTGTGAGAATAGATTGCTTTTTGAAGGTCTGTACTAAAAATAATATCGGTTAGGTCAATGGTTTGAGAAAAACTATGCGAAATCCAGTATCCAAACGATCTTGAATTACAAATGTTGGCTGTATCTTCTAAATACGAAATATATGTTTCATATAATTCAATGCATTTTATTCTTCCTAAAACTTGCTGTTTTTCTTCATCAGAAATATAATTGCCATCATCGGTTTTTCTAAGAATCCACCATAATTTTTCCTTATAGGATTTTAGATAACGATAATTCTCTTTTATATTTAAATAAATAGGATCAAACTCATCGCCATTTCGAGCAATATTCTGACATTCATCTTTATTGATTTGTAATAATAGTGCTTTTACTTCGGAATATTCATTCGAGATATTGTGTTGTAGAGAAATACTATTTGGCTGTAATATGAAAAATGATGATAATTGTTCTATGTGTGTATTAAAGAATGTTTCAAATCCTGAGTAATTTTCATTTATATTAATTAACAGTTTCGTGAAGTTTTCTTTTTCAACTTTTGTATAATATCTACCTGAAATTGTAAGATTAATATCTTTGTTATCAATAATCTCGTTATTAGAATCGATACAGCAAGATATACCTATTGTATTTGGAAAACGTTGGCTTAATGAGTATAAATCATCATCATCTGCAATAAGTTCTGCAAGTTCATCATTGCTATTATCTATTTCATTACTTTGTTCTTCTGTTCCAATATTTTCTTCATCATTTAAGTCTTCATTGTTTGAAGGTGTGCTGTCTTGAATTGGTTGTGCAACATATTTACGCTTTGGGAACAATATGGCAGTACTATAAACAGATCCAGGACTTGTATTAATTACATCAATATCTTCTAACGTTTCATTATCATCAAGATAATTGAAACGATTATTGCACGCACCCGGGCCTTCCATTTGAGTACGGATAAATTTTTCTAATGAATCTCTTTTAGTCCTTATCATATTCAATTTGAGTTACGTTTGCTGTTGTAATATCAAGTAAATCTATAAGTGATTTTATATCTCCTGAATTTTTAATTTCGAGTAATGTAAGAATATCAGAATTGGATTCCATAATTGAATCAAATTTTAGGTCTTCTACCGGACGTGTAAGAATGCTTTGTAAAAGCACACCAATCTGACTATTTAGATTTTGGCTATTGTTTTTACTGAGTATTTTTTTTGTTAAAACAATTCGGTGGTATGGAGAACCTAATTCAAAGCCTAAATATGTCAACAATGCCTTTTGACTGCTTCTACTCCTTGGCAAAATCATCGGAGAATCAAAATTTGACCATTGTGCAAAACTGTTGAGGGAAATATCTGGTTTTGTCGGAAAAATCTGATTGTAAACTTTTTGTAATCCAAATTCTTCTATTTTGCGTTTTAAAAGAACTTTCCATAATTCAACAGAAGAATTAATTTCATCATCTGACAAATGAAATCGTGGATCTTTTTTGATATATTCACCTGCTGTTGTGTTTTCAATTGTCTTTTTTGTTGTTAAAATTTTTACCTGCTCAATAATATCATCAAGCATTTGAATTTGGATATTCTCCGAAGAATGTAAATCTTTTAACTCAGAAATAAAAAGTACGCCATTTTGCTTATATAAAACGTGGTCACAAGCTAAAAAACTTCTTGTATGTCCATCTGCAAAATGAATGATACATTTTTCAGTCTGATAGGCTCTATTGTCAGTTTCGTCTTCATCAATATAAGAATTTACATCAGGCAATGAAGGTTTTTGAAACAGTTTTTTATTCCATCTAAGATAAGACTTACGGAAAAAAGAGAATAATAAACCATTATAACTCTTGTCATACCGATATTGATCCCATTCGTAATAATTGTTATGTGTCAAACGATTTATTATTAATAATACTTGCTGTTCATTTCTTAATGGTATTGGATCGAAAGAATTAGGATAAGATTTATATTTTATATACTTGTATTGAAAAATAACGATCTGTTTTTCTTTAATCCCCTTTTTTAGTTCATCAATAGAATGAAATGTTATATGTCTTGTACTTGAAGTAAATGCATTTTTTAGAAATCTCTTAATATTACTCGGAATATCATTGGATATAATAAAAGCAACCGCATTATTTGAATTTATAAAGTTTTCAATGATAGGTTTTATTTCATTATTCCAGGTTTGTCTTAAAAGATTAAAGAAATCATTAAAACTATTTGGATCGAAAGAAATCTCTTGTGATAATTCTTTAATAAATGATTGTTGTAAATCTGTTGTGAAAGATAGTGAAAGTAAATTTTTAAAATGTAGATTATGATCGACTTGTTCTAATACAGAGTCTATTTCAAACGTAAATAGTTGCCTTTGTGGATTATTTACAATATGTAAACTTTGCCCATCTTCTTTATTAAATAAATAATTAGTTTCTTCCTGAGTAAAAGTAATAAAACCATCAAAGTCGTTATACTTTGTGACCTTTCTGTTTAGCAAAGATGAAGTAAGTTGTAATTTTATATTTTCTATTGTATGGTATAATCTAAAAGGACTTTTTGAAAATGAAAAAACAATACAATTTTTGATACCAAGCCCATATTTATTAAGTCTTTCTAATTGACTTACATTATAGGAATTTGTTATACTTGTTTTGTTGCTTGAATGGAAAAGAAAGATGTTCTCTATAATAGGAACTGTTCCAGTTTTGCGTATGGTTCTTATATCACTTTCTAAATCAGAAGCGGTTTTATCAGTAGATAAAATAAGATTATAATCAGCATCAGAAACATTACTTGTATATAGATTTTCAATCCAAGGATTTCTATCAACAGCTGTTGTTATGTTGTCTTGGGCTTTGATTATGATTAAAGACTTATTATTGTTTATAGGAATGTTAGAGAATCTTTCTACTATTTTTTTCAGGTAAGTTCTTTTTGCCTGAATCTTCTTGTAATCATTAGTTCCCTGATTACTACTTAAAGTAATAATACCTTGATGTGAATTTAATTCTCGGATTTTATTCAGAATGGTATTGTTAAATGTAAAAGCAATTTTATGGATTACGAAACGGACCAAAAGTGGTCTTGCCCATTCTGGGCAGTTTGGAATATGAATAATTTGGTAATTGATTTTTCCATCTTCGGTTACAGGTTTATTCAATGAATAATTAATAACATTATTCATTGCGCATAGAAATTCCTTTGCATCAGATTTATGGCTATGATACATTACCTCTATAATTGAAGAAAAATCTTGTGATTGAGTATTTACAAAGTCTAAGAATTTCTCATTGTCCATTATCAAGGATAGTTTTATTCAAATTTTCAAATTTTAAATTGAAATAATACTCTATCTCATCTTTGTATGTATCAAAATATGAAAGAAACTTATTATAAGTTCTTAGAGACATACATTCACGATCGGTTTTTGTCCAATACTGGTTTCTATAAATAAACTCTTTAAATGACATTTTTTTATAGAATTGTGGTTGGTTACACCAACGTGCTATTTGAGTATATATATTAAAAAGAGGATGGTTTTTGTGGTCTTCGTGTCTCATTACATAACCCAAACAACCATAACTCATTAAAATTTCAATTCTTTTGAAAACAATAATAACATCTTGAATTATAGAATTATCATCACTAATTTCATATCCACAGAATAAATAGAATTTAGTAGTTTTATGCTTTGCATATTTCATCCAAATAGAGAGTTTTCTTTCTATGATCTCTCTATCTTTCCATCTGTCAAAAGCAAAAATAAAATCTCCGTAATATCTACTTTTAGAGAGCATTTCAGCTTTTTCTTCTGTCATTAAACGCAGATCCAACCCTTGACGAAATTGGAACGGCTTATTTATATCAATTAATTGTTGTAAAAAGTTTTTCCAATTCTTTGATGCTAAAAAATTATCATCCCATAAATATATTTTAGAATGTTTATTATCAACAAATTCTTCTAATCTTGAATAATCAAGAACTGCATTAATGTTTTTATTGACACAAAATGCACAATGACGTATGCAACCACGGGTTAGAAAACCAATTGAAAAAAATTGGTAGTCTTTAAAATGACTTTCTTTCTTCCCGTTTTGAATTTCATTTTTTATATATAAGTCATATAATGAATAATCAGGCATTTGATGAGACATAGAAAATCCTGGTAATAATGGATCATTTTCCAGTCTTGTCATATCTTCATCTCTCAATTGATTAAACAAAGCAAAGTTTTCTTCTTCTGCATAATAACCAGTTCCTCCCTTGAATAGATGTTTTGTTTTCTTGAAGTTTGATAAGAAATCTGGTTCCTCAGAAAAAGTAAAAACTTTTGAAGCATATATATAATCGAACTTATTTATTTGTACGTCATCATCAAAAATTAATTCATAAGAGATATTTTTGTCTTTTAAAAATCCTGCAATTTTCATTAGAGCAAGATTTGGATGCCTCGTTCCATTATCTAAAAGATCTATGTCAACGATGCCAAATCTTTTTTTCTTATTCATATTTAAAATGAATGCAATAAATAATTAATAATAAAAGACATTTTCACATAAACATGTGTATTAATCAGACATTTTATTGAGATTTTTCGGTGTTTATGGTGTTATTCTTAGTTTTAAAAATAATTTTTCAAATGTATAAAAAATAATTAACATCTTAATAAACAAATTAACTTTTTTAAAAATATGACATCATGTGGGGAAATGAAAAAGTTTAGAAATAAATTTTTCGGGAAAATTTATGGTAGGGGGTATTTGACCAAAACGAAGACGGAAAAACCTGCGTGAATTGTTGCTTCACATCTGGAATGTAACCGAGTCTGGAAAAATCTAACAATACGCTAATAAAACTCTAATATAAAAATTCCAATACCTGCTGGCTAAATTTTAATCAGATAGATTATTTAGATCTTAAAGGTACTTTATCGGGTACTTACAAAATTGCTCTATTTCCTAACGAACCGCTGTATACGAGAACCGTACGTACAGTGGTGTGAGAGTGCACTCCCCGTCAGTTAAGGCTGGCGGGCCAGTCTACTCGATTATGCCTTCGTGCTTTTTTTCAAATCATTAGGTAAAAACATATCAATTTCTGCATCACTAAAAGTCAACTCTTCATTTGATTTCAATGCTTTGGTTGCTTTATCGTAAGCACCACTTATAGAACGAGGTGCGCCTTGATAAATAGTGTAAAGTTCGCTTTGAAGTTCATCTCTTTTTTTTACAATTTCTTCAATTGAAATTGTCTCTGCCTTGATGTCGGTCAATAACGAAATATAAGTTTCTCTAATATTCCAAAGATTTGAAGCACAGTCCATATGTTTCTGAGCTATTTGGCCTAAATCATAATTCTTTAAAAATGTATTTAATGCTAAAAGAGAAGTGGAAATTAGAGCAGTAATTATACCTACCCATTTTTGGTCACCAAACACCGTAATCATAATTCCTGTCGTGGTGATTGCAGACAAAATAATCTGTAATATTTTAATTCTATTATTTCTTTGAGTTAGAATGTCAGCACATTTCTCTTGTGTTTTATGCGACCAAGCAACACGCCCAAAACATTCTCTTATTTGGGATTCTATGATTTTAACTTGGGAATTTAGTTCCATAAATTTCTCTCCATTTATTGTTTGCAGACCATTCTTGATTTTTACTTTCGTATTCTAAGGCCTCCAATGCAATATTATAGCACTGTAAAGCTTTGTACTCAAATTTTCCTTTTCTAACTACATGTTGATTTGCACCAGGAGACAACCAATAGTTTTGATCCTCATCACGACTTTTCAAATATTTAAAAAAATCCCTTGTCATCCAATCGATAGTATGTAAGTGATTTGTCTTTATGCTCCCAAGTTTTTAAGAAATTATATGCAAAAGTGTCTATTAACAAACCACCTATCGGCACATTCCATTCATCTTTCCATGCTCTTGCCATACGGCAGAGCTTTTTAAGATTTTTATTCCAATTATTATTTGCACTTGTTATTTCAGCAATCTCAGGTTTTGGGTTTGTCGTTTTCCAGCTTCCACCATTGTTTGAGTCAGGAAATGTGAAACTTCCATCTGTATTTAGGAAGCATGGAACAATCTCAAAACAGATTCCATCAGAGAAGTCTAACTTAACAACTTGTCCATCTGCACCAACGTAAGTTGTTGAATATGTTTTACAAATTGAAGTCTTTACTGCTTGTAATAATGCCGATTGACCATTGTAAGTGTAGGCATTATATTGATTGTAAACACTTACAGGAAGGATAAATAGAATGTCAATATCACTAACGTGGATTGCTGTCCCTCTACCGTAAGAACCCACATATAAACTATGTAATGTTTCAGATTCGCTATTGTAATATTCCAAGTTTAATCGCTTGGTTATTTGTTTGTAACGACTTGAAACATTGTCTACTACTGTCTGAGTCATTCTCAGATTTGTGCATAAAGTTTGAAATTTGTCACTAATACTCATCTGTCTATTTCATTTATTGTTACTATCTGTCGTGTTGTTTTTAGCATGAAGCATAACGGTTACGTATATGAAACGTTTGGCATTTCGAAGCACTTTTCTGTCAATTTACAAGCACTTTTGATACGAGCTAAAACGCTCGATAAACCACTGACTGCCAAATGTTTTATATACGATGTTACCGCCTGGTGTTTTTCCATTTACCTTATTTTTTCCATTTTTTCTTTTGTAAAGTTTACCATGTCAAAATTTAATTGGACTTCAAAAGCATTGGTTCTTTCCTTACAATCTTCTCTTTTACAATTCTTACAGTATTTCCTAAAACATTCATCGGTATGCAAATTGAAAACAATATCTTCAGGAAAATTTGAAACTAATATTTTTTTTAATTTTTCTCCTTCTTCATGAGCATCTGATAAATACAAATTCCATGGTAAAACCAAATCACAATTTATATGAAATACATTTCCGTATTTAACAAGTTTGAAATTGTGTATATCAATCCACTCATTAGATTTGTTGTTCTCTATAATTTTACCGAATTGCTCAATCAATTTGAAATCTGCTTCGTCCATTAAATTCGATGTGGTTTCTTTAAGTATTTTCAAGCCTGTTATTACAATAATAGTCCCGAAAATCAAGGCTATCAAACTGTCTAACCACGCTAATTTTGTATAGTACAGTAAAACTAATCCAATCACTAAGCCAATTGATGAATAAGTATCAGATTGTAAGTGTTTTCCACCTGATATTAAAGCAATTGAATTGTTCTTTTTGCCAATTTTTATACTGTACCAACCAATTAAATAATTTAACAAACCTGCAATGGCAACAATAATAATTCCTATATCCAATTGCGAAACTTCCGCTGGGACAAAAAGTCGTTTAATTGCTTCAAAAATGATTATTATTCCAGCAATTATAATTAAAAATCCTTCGACTGATGCAGATAAAAACTCGGCTTTACCATGTCCGAACGGATGATTTTCGTCTTTTGGTTTTAACGAAATATATACGGCATACAAAGTAATAAATCCAGTTGTTACGTTTACAGTACTTTCAAGAGCATCAGTTAATATACCTACTGAATTGGTCAAGAAGTAGGCAGTTAATTTTCCGACAAAAATTAAGAACGATGAAATTGCAATGATTCGTTGAACATTGAATTTCACATTTTTATTATCTGATTTTTTATTTCTACTTTTCACTTTGTCCTGTCATTTCTGTCTTTTTACACTTGGCGGTAACGGTCACGTATATGAAACGTTTGGCATTTCGAAGCACTTTCCTGTCAAGTTACAAGTGCCTATAATACGAGCTGAAATGCTTAATAACGCACTGACTGCCAAATGTTTTATATACGATGTTGGCAACTGGTGTTCATTCATATCTGTCTGTATGTCATTTGTTTAGCTTTATTTTCTTGTCATTATCAATCTGCACCAACCTATCAACGAAGCACAAATTTATTTTGTTTTTTTGAGCGTGGACAATCCTAAAACCGTCCTGAAAGGCGGTTGCTTGGGCTGGAGAGGCGGAAGCTCTTTTGCAAGCCTTTGGTTGGAGCGTTGGCTCGTGCGGGGTTGCAAATGTGCTTACGGCAGTGTGTAGGGCATATTTGATTTAACATTAAAAACTATATTTCAATTTTAACATAAACATATTGTAATCCTTCAGATTCGAAAACAAATTATCTCCTTTGCCATCAAAAATTGTGGTTGCTAAAGTGATTTCTGAATTAATAGTGGCTTGGTAAGCAATCTCAGGCATATACACAAGGGCATAATTATCTTTTATATTATTCCAGTCTGTAACTATGAAACCACCACCAATAGGAGCTACTTTTAACTTTTCATTGAAAAATTTCTTTTCGTACCGTAAAAAGAAATAGTCATTCAGGTTTTCGGCTCCTCGTTCGTGAATAAACCCGTGCATGTATTGAAGATTAAGATACGAACCATCCGCAAAATTGTAATCGCCACCAACAACAAATTTAATGTAAGGCTTTGTTTTGTCTAAAATTAATGAATCCTGAGTTACTGGAACGGGTGACAGCGGATAAAAAGCAGACAAATCATTGGTCATGATTACGTCTTCATCGGGAATAAATGCTGCTGCCTCGGCCCAAAAACCAATACCTGCAATGCTTGTAGCCAAATCTGCACCAATAATATGTGTTCTTGCAAATGAAAGCTGAGAATTGATAGTTATTCCGCCAAACGCATCAACAGGGATAAAAGTATTTCTTGTGGAGAAAGGTAATCCGTCATATCCCCAAACATAGCTCAGGGAAAAATCAACACCTTTTGCAAAACCTTTGAATTTTAAACCCGCTGTTGAACTTTCTCCCAAATTATAGCGCGGCATCATTAAAGTATCAGATAAACCTTTTAAGACCATGCCTTGTGGTAATTCTAAATTAGGGGAGAGTGCGTTTGCAAAAATACCAACAGGCATATTCGCAGGTTGGAAAAAAGGAATAAAAATCCCTTGAAGCGAGAAGTCACTGTTTATGTAGTAATTTAGGTTAATAGCATCAGAACCACGACGACGACCAAAATCTAAAATGTCTTCCAAATCTAATGGATTAAGGTTGTCTGTTGGATTTAATTTATCGGCAGTTCCCCAAACAATGCGTTGACGACCAATGGTAACATCTAAATTTTCAGTAAGAAAACCGTATAACTGAACATACGCTTCCCTGATTTCAAGATTATAAGGGTCAATAATCCCTTTATTATAAAGGTCAGATGATGAATTAATACCGGGCAGGCCAATATTACGCAACCAGACTTCGCTGTAAAATTTTGAATTATCGGTAATTCTTTTGTCAAGTTTTAAAGTCAGACGGTTTTCGTTCCAAGCCCAATCGTTGGGTGATTTAAGTAAAAAACGTTGGTCGGTTAAAAGTTCACCTGACAGTTTAAGGCTGTTATCTTCCTGTGCATTAGTTACGCTTGAAACGGAAACAAGCAGAAGCATAGAAAAAAATAAAATTCTTGTTTTCATAAATCTATATTTTTTTTGATTTGATTTCTAACGATTTTTGTTAACAAATTAAAGCTGTTAAACGCCGCTAATGCAATTTGATGCCCCTCCATAACAAATTCTTTAACGGCTTGCGATTGTGAGGTTTTATCAAATTTGGTTGGATGTTTTAGTCCTTCGAGCATCACATATTTAACTTTTTTTCGTGTGCCATATAGTAAAGATTAATCAGGGTTTCTACCCCAAATTTTGATGCTTTCATATCTTGCAAAATTGACAGTACATCCTTCTTTAACAGTGCCCTTTCGCCAGTGAACGATTTGAACGGGTTGATTTTATAGTTAATCAGGGGCTCTGTTGCCTGGCCTAATACCATATCTGCCTCGTTGTTAAAAATGGGACTGATTAGCTGCTCAAAATGCTCCTCTTTTAGGTTAGACAAATCGGCATCAATGAAAACAATAATTTCTCCTGTTGAATTTTCTACCCCGGTTGCCATTGCATAACCTTTCCCTTTATTCTCAGGAAGTGCAATATATTTAAGTGAGGAGAAATTCAAAAGTTCACCTAAAATTTTGGCCGTACCGTCTGTTGACCCATCGTTTACAACAATTACCTCATCAAAAAAGTAATCGCACACGGCTGTTACTACTTCTTTGATTGTTTTCTCCTCGTTATACGCACAAATTATTGCTGAAATTTTACTCATTGTTTCACTCTTTTAGAAATTTGCTTTTCTACAGATTTTAGCAAAAGCTCATAATTTTTAAAGGCTGTATAGGCAATTTCAAAACCTTCGTTAATATAGCCTGTTGTTGCCTTAAACGCAGACATTTTCTTGTACTTATCCTTATGTGCCATCCCTTTCAACCTGATAAACTTTATGGATTTGCCAATAGATATGTAATAAAAATACAATAGGGTTTCTACACCAAAACGTGATTCCTTCATTTTATCAAGAATTGGTATAATATCTTCTTTGTATAAAGCTCTTTCGCCTGTCAATATTTTTAAAGGGTTTATATCCTGATTTAAAATATTTACAGTAGAATAGCCTAAAACCATGTCCGATTCTTCTTTTAATAAAGGATTGGTTAATTGATTAATGTATCCCTGAACAATGTTCGACTGGTCGGCATCAACAAATAGCATAATATCAAAGATTGAATTTTCAACACCCACCGCCATAGCGTAGCCTTTCCCTTTGTTTTCTGCTAAATGGATTGCTGTTATCTCAATCTCTTTCTGCAGCTCCTCAATTATTTTCTTAGTACTATCTGAAGACCCATCGTTAACTACAATAATCTCACTAACAATTAAAGATTCTGAAACTGAAAGAATGACATCTTTTAGCGTTTTCTCTTCGTTATATGCACATATTATTGCTGACACCTTTTTCATATTGCGTTTTTTAAGTTATACACCTGTTTTTTTACAAATTGTGCCCAATCGTGGTGCGACCTTGACATATCGAAGGTGTTGTATGAAATGGGCTTGCCTATTTTAACCCTTATGGTTTTATTTCGTTTGTTAAATAGTTCATGAGGCAATAGAACTAATTCTAAGGTTTTACTTATTCCAAAAGTTTTTCGGGCGATATATATAAAATAAAAAAGAAGTGAATTTCGCCCGTAGAAATAAAACGGAACAACGTTACGCTGATACGCAACCGCTTTAATAAACCCTTTTTGCCAATCACTATCCTCAACTTTTCCCTTTTGAATCCTCGAAACAAGACCAGCGGGGAAATGAGTGATAGGGATATCAGAATTAAATACTCTCTCCAGCTCTATAACATAATCCCTTGGATTCGCTCCAAAAACATTTACCGCAGCAATATTCCCTTTTAAATGGGGTATAAGCATAAACACGTTGTTGCCGATAGCCTTAAAATCACCGTATTTGTTAGCAACTGTGCTTGTTAGAATTAGGCCATCAACAAATCCAAAAGGATGATTTGCCACAAAAAAGCATTTACCGTTTTCGGGCAAATTCTCAATTCCTTCAATTTCAACTTTTATATTTAGCTCCTTAATTATTTTGGATAAAAAATCAACTCCTTCGAAATTTGCGTAAACAGATAGAATTCGATTTATCTCATTTTGCCTGATAATTAGTTTAATCAGGTAAATTATAAAGTTAGGTAAGCGTTTCAGTAGCTTTGAATCGCTTGCTTTTATAAGCCTGTGAATATTGATATATTCTTTTGATAAATCCATTCCCTTATAGGTTTTTATAATAATAATTTATTGCCTCTTTTGCTGCATTTTTCCCCAACTCTATCAATTCTTTTGTCCTGTAAAAATCAAAGGTATTTGCCGAATCGTATGGTATATTAATTATCATATCGGGTTTATGTTTCTCGATGCTCATTTTTGCAATCCTATGTATCATTGCCGATGTAGTACCGCTTAGAAGTGAGTAGTACCCTGCACTGTGCTTGTCACCGGTTATAATTAAGGTCGATATGGTGTTCATCAACCTGTTTAAGAATCCATTGTTATTATTTGATTCTTTCGGAATATCAGTTTTTTTGTCACCGTACAAATTCACTACTATCAGCAAATCTCCATTCTTACGAGACACGTATTCAACAGGAATTGGATTCAGAACGCCACCATCAACAAGAATGGTATCAGTGTATTTTACCGGCGTAAAAACTGCCGGGATTGCAACGGATGCACGGGCAGCCTCATAAAAACTTCCTTTGGTAAAAACTACTTCTTTTTCGTGGAGTATATCAGTAGCAACGGCAGCAAAGGGGATGGGCATATCTTCAATATTCATATCGGGGATAAATGTCTTCATTTTATCAAAAACCCGCTCACCCTTTAATAAACCATTAGAGGCAATTGTAAAATCCATAAAGCCCCAGATATCCCTTTTGTTAAAGGAGCTTACCCACTTGGTATATTCCTGTATTTTTCCCATGGCGTAAAGCCCTCCCATAACCGCTCCTATGGAAGAGCCTGAAACGGATGTAATGGTAAACCCGTGTTTTTCCAGTTCTGAGATAACCCCGATATGGGCAAGACCTCTTGAGCCCCCGCTTGATAATACCAATGCTACATTCTGTTTCATATACTCTATACTTTTAATTCAAGTGAAAAATTTTCAGGATATTTTGCGGTAACATCTTTATACATAAGGTTTATTTGTTGCATTACGGTTTCAATATTTTCAATATCATCAATTACTCCCTTTATACCAATTTCTTTTTTCTGATAATCCAGATAACTTACTACAATAGGAACTTTCGCTTTAAATGCAATATAATAGAAGCCCTTATTCCACTTGATAACTTTTTTTCTTGTCCCTTCCGGCGAAATAATTGCATGTACGGATTGAGATTCTTGAATTATTTTAGAAATCTTGCAAATAGTATTTTCACCTTTTACACTGCGAACTGCAACAGAACCATACCATTTCATTAAGATATTCATCGGAAAAAAGAAAAGTTCTTTTTTTGATAAAATGATATGGTTAATGCTTATCTCATTTAGAAATAATTTGCCATACAAAGAATCGTAATAACTAGTATGCGGTGCAAAAATGATAACACATTTATTAAGGGTTGGAAAATCACCGACAATTTTCCAACCCAAAACTTTTGTCAAAATGTACCCTGAAATGGTTTTCATTCTCAACAACCAATTATTGTTTTAGCTTCCTAACAGTAAAATCATCGTCTGTCAACCCCGTGTCGTATTTCACATCCGACATCTGCATTTTGGTTTTGTGGTTTTTCTTTAAATCAGTCATTTCAATTTCAGCGGCATTCCAATAATTGCCAATCTTTTTGAAAGTGTATTTTGCTTCTTTTATTTTGGTGTTTCCCTTGTCGTAATATTCCATTGATACGGGATAATAATCTGTTTTATTTACCTGTACCATTACTTTTGAATAATCCGATTTACCACCGATAGGAGTTAATTCCAATACATATACATTGCCTTCAGTTTTTACTAATTTTGGGGTGTACTTTATCGAGAATAGCACAGACTCCATATCGTCATAAGAAAAATCGGTACCTGCAAAGTTTTGATTTTTAGCGCTGGTTGCAATTCTCCTTTCTTTTCCAAAGGCAGGTAAATACAAATACATCACATCATCGGGCAATGATAAAACGGAGATTCCGGCTTGTGAGGCAGGGGAAGTAAAACGAAATATACGCTTGTCGTTACCTTTCTGTTGTACAGTGGCTTCACGGATTTCCTCTTTCCCATTTTTGTCAATCAGAATAATTTTATTTTTCCCTGTCATGTCTTTGGGAGAGTACATCACATCGTCCATTTTTTTAAGGATTGTACTTGCGTCTTGCGCATTGGCAGAAAAAATACCTCCTGCTACGATAATAGCGGTCATTACCGCTGTTTTAATTCTTGATTTCATACTTTTTATTTTTAATTGTTAATGATTATTTGCTATTATTTTACGTTTCCTGTTCACAAGGATTAAAATAACCGGTAATAGCGTTAAAGCCCCAAACCCGGAGCCAAACATGCTTATGGCAACCAGTAAGCCGAAATTTTGCAAGGGCACGATTTGCGAAAACAGAAGCACTAAAAATCCGGCTGATACCGATATGACATTGATAATTACAGCCTTCCCACTTAGCAATATGGTTTCTTCTATGGCTTTTTCAGCATCCCCGTGGCTTATCAAATGCTTATTGAAACCGGTTATAACATGAATGGAATAATCGATGCCTATACCCAAGGCAATGCTGGCCACAAGTACAGTTGCAATATCGAGGGGGATACCTGTGATACCCATGAACCCGAATAATACAATAATAGTGGCAACAACGGGTATGGCGGCAAAAATCCCTTTTGAAGCGGAGCGCAATATCAAGCCCACAATAAGTACAACCATAATAATGGCTATCAACAAACTGTTATACTGGCTATTTATCAAACTACTGTTGAGCTTAACATACACAGAAGGCATCCCGGTCAATTCAATTTTACAATGTTCGTTTGGGTTATCCTCGATGAACCGGTTCATTTTTGCAGTAAACACCTCAAGTTCTTTACTGTCAACCGATGCAAATTTCGATTGGATAATTCCTTTGGTTAGGTCATTGTTCACTAGTTGGGGCATAACCTCCTGCCCATCGAGCAGAAACCATAATTGTTCAATTTTTGCCTTGTCATCGGGAATTTTTTTACCCTCGCCCATGGCATCGTTCATTTGTTCAATCAAGTCTGCTACCGACTGTGTTATTTCAATATTCGGGTCCTCCTTCATGAAATGTTCGGTACTAATCATCATCTTCAGCACCTCTGGACTTTGCATATCTCCTTCAAAAACAACAAATACCGGTAACGAGCCGCCAAATTTTTTCTGCATAACATCCTCTGCAATCCTTGTTGGATTATCTTTCTTAAAATAGTCGGCCATGTTAACGCTGGTTTTTATCAACATTAGGCCACCAATGCATAACATTAGCAGAACTCCCCAACCTGTAAGTGTATATTTGGGATGTTTAAACAGAAATTTTACCAAGGGCAGTAGAATTTTGTGAGTTAATATGGTTTGCTTTTCTTCGGATTCAATAGCTGTTTTTTTGCCATACATTGAAAGTCCAGAGATAAGTGCGGGAACAAAAAATAGGGATAGTATTAAAGCGATTAATGTACCAACCGCAGTAAATATTCCGAAGTCTTTAATCATGGTGAGGTATGCCCCAAAAACAAATGATACAAATCCAATGGCAGTGGTTACTGCTGCCAGTATTACAGGAATCAGAATATATCTAAGTGCTTGAACTAATGCCTGTTTTCTGTCTGCAAGTTTATTGTGGTTAATACTATTGAGCACATGAATTGTATAAGCACTTCCTACAGCAAGCAGCACAACCGGAATTATATTTGAGATAATTGTCAACTCATACCCGGTTACTGCCATTAAGCCCATTGTCCAAATAACGGCCAAACCTGCTATGAGCAACGGCAACAATACCCCTCTAAAAGATTTAAAACTCAACAATAAAATAATGGCTATTACGAGGAAAACGATGGGAACAAGCCATACAATATCCGAAACAATCAAATCGTTAATGTCGTTCATCATCATGGGGAGACCGCCAAAATAAGTTGTCTCGGGCAAATCCAATGCTTCAATTTTATCCTTAATTTCTTTTGCAACAGCCTGTTTATCTCCCTCGGGGAGAAGTGTAAACATTATTGCGGTTGCCGTTCCATCCTCTGAAACAATAGCTCCCCTGTACATCTCTTTGGAGAAAACATAGTTTTTCAGGCTGTCTAACTGCGATTGCTCAACGGGCAAATCATACTCATCAACCAGCTTGCCGATTTCAATACCCCATTCAGAGCTTTTGATATCGAGAATATTGGTTAAGCTTGTAACGGTTGAAACCCCACTGGTATATTTTATGCTATCGGTAATTTGCTTTATATGCTGAATGACTTCTGCTTTAAAAACATCATTTGTTTCCAACACAATCATTCCCATATCATTTCCGCCAAACTGTGTTCCTATCTCCTTGTACAACCGGGCAACAGGGTCATCATCGGGCAAAGAGCTTATTATATCAGCGTTTATATGCAAGTCTTTTGCCTGATAACTAAAGAATACGGTTAAACCTACAACGGCTATAATTATAAGCCATTTAAATTTCACTATGCCATCTGCGAATCTGTTCATATTTTGTTGTTTTAAAATTAATTATACTTAAATCGTTTTATAGTCAGTTTTAGTGCAAAAAAAATTATCGAGATAAACCTTTTGTGAGTATTCCAATTAAACCTTCAAAATGAGGAGCGTATTTCACATATTTGTTCTGTAGAAAAAAGGGTATCTCAAGCCCTTTTATAACCATAATGAATACGTCTAACAAAACATCAATATCTCCAATAATAGCAAATTCACCCCTCTCAACACCTTGAAGGATTAACTTTTTCAGGTTTTCTTTTTCCCATGCATCTAATTCAGTCCGTAAATCATCAATGAAATGAAAATGTTCAAAAAAATCAGCTTTTAGCGTTTCATGATAATTTGCAGCAGAATTTAGAATCTCCATTCTTTTAACGAGATATTTTTTTACCTTTTCCGTAGAAGTCAAATCAGGATTATTAACAATAAAAGACAGCTGATTTTTCAGGTTTATCATTTCAATTGATACTACCTCCCTAAATAAATCCTCCTTGCTTGCAAAATGATAATATAAGGAACCTTTGGCTTTCCTCGCAATTTTAGCGATTTCATCCATTGAAGTTTTATGGAACCCAAAGCGACTGAATAGCTTATTCGCAACGCTTAAAATTGATTCTTTGGTATTATCAATGCTCATATCAAATTTGTACTAAAATTGTTTTACGGTACAAAGATTGATATATTTTTCTATAATCCAATCTTTTTTTTGCATAAATTAACGAATGTTTTATCGTAGCAGTAGTGTGGTGGGAAGATTGCACTCTTTTGCAAATTTTGGTTTACGTGCGGCTGGTGCGATTTGCAAATGTGTGCAATGTGGGTTGGGGTTTCATTTCATTTTCTTTTGAGCGTCGGAAAAAAACAAAATAAATTCCATCAAATTAGTACTGTCCTGTCAAAAAGCTAAATCCTTTCTTATTTCAATTTTGTCGTTATCGTAACTAGCTGTCGGGTTGTCTTTTTTTACACTTGTTGCCAACACCCAAATATGAATAACTCCATTTCCAGTATGTGTAACTTATTGTTCATACATCCGATTTAGCTGACTTGATTTTAATTTCTTGATGCTTGTAAACAAGGGAGTTAAATTAGATGAGGAAATATGTGTATTACACATACATTTTTTTGAGATTTTTTGGTGTTTAAGGTGTTATTCTTAGTCTTGAAAAATCAATTTTCAAATGTATAAAAAATAATTAACATTTTGAAAAAGAGATAAACATTTTCTTAAATATTTGATTTTTTGATGATATTGATCCGTTTTTGAAGTATATTAAGAAAAAAATTCGCAAGTGAAATTCACCAGTTTTTCGCAAATCAGAATCACCAGGTGATGCAAAAATAACAACGTTTTGTATGAAAATATTTGTTTTCAGGATTTAAACCCTTTAATTAAATTAAATTCAATTGATTAACTAATAATATCGCTACACATATAGATACAATCAATAAGTATAGATAATATATATAACCGTTCGATGTATATTGTTTTTATTAATATTTCAAATTTAAATATGATGGATGGAAGAACTCAATTGAGTATTGCGATAAAAAATGCCCTCTGCTGTTTTATTTGTAGAAGGCAAGTTTTGTCAATAGTGTGAAGAAAAGCTATTGGTTGGGAAATGCAAGTCTTTTAATTTTGGTCATCGTGTTTAAGTTTACGTTTGCAAGTTTCCCTGCCTCTGATAGTTTATACCCTTTTTTGATATAATCAAGTGCCTTCTTGTTTTTGGGTTTGTCAAGAAACTTATGTACATCTTCTTTTGTGCCCGCTTTTCTACCTTTGTAGATTCCCCTTGCCTTAGCCAACTTAATTCCTTCAAGTTGACGCTCACGAATCTGATTACGTTCCATTTCGGCCACCGTCCCCAAAATCGAAATCATTAACTTTGTTATTGTATTTTCATTTCCATCATTATCAATTGTTCTGAGATTTTGATTTAGAAATATAATCGGGATTTGCCTTTCGGTAAAAAAATGAATTGTATTTAATATTTCTCGAAGATTCCTACCAAGACGGTCAATCGTGATTACACTTAAACTTTTCAATATGCCTTTTTCAATCAAAGATAAAATTTGTTTTCCTCCTTGTCTATCATGGAATGGAATGGCACCTGAGCATTTATCTTCAATAACTAAATTGAATTCATTTTCATTTATTCTCTGACGATCTGTTTTCTGTTCCAAAGAACTCACACGAGCATATAATACGTTTAATTTGTTCATATTTTTCGAATTTTTTAATTGGTGGTCTTTGAAGCCATTTTATTTGAATAATTTATCATTTAATTCAATATTTCCGTTTTATATTTCAATAATATCACGCTTAATTCTTTGTACACCGTATTTTTGTGAATAAAACCACAAAAAAATTACCTTGACTTCTCAGATTTAATTCTTTCAATTAATGATTCCGGAAAATTCTTAACCTTATAATTCACTCCCATTGAACCGTTTAATATTTTTTCAATTTCATATTTTTTATTCCTCTCATAATAGTCAAAAATGTCCAACCCTATCTGCTCACAGTCGAAAACATATGCTGGATCAATTTTGACTTCTATTTCTTCACCATCATCTTCGTAATACAACAAATCAAATTCAAGAAGAAACCCATTTGGCGGAATCCATAAATTCTCATCATTATATATGTCAATAAAAAAACTGTATTTCTTCCCATCCCCGGATATCAGTTCGTAAACATCCAATATTCTTTCATTTCCATCTTCGAATTTCAATGTAGGTGAAAGTACCGTTTCCGGACGATGAAACAGGATATGAAAGCCCTCCTTTGTGACCAAATTTTCAAGTAAAACCATTGAAGCTCTCACAGTACTCATTTTTAAAGGATTCTCTAAAATTAATCCGTAATTTACATTTTCCATCCCTTGTTAATGTTTTAAATGTTATACTATAATGCTACTTGAATTATTTGTTTGTAATGTAAATGTAGTGATATTTAATGATTTACACAAGTTTTTTAAGTTAAAGAGTTATGGTTTAGTGCTACATAAATGAATTAAATTGATTATATCATTGTTGTAATTTTGTAAATTAAATAAATATATGAAATGGAAAGATTCAAAATAAAGGAGATTCTTAAAGAGAGGGGGATGACTATGCAGCAACTTTCAGAAGAGCTGGGGATACATAGAACTAATCTCTCTACCAGTTTGTCGGGCAATCCAACTTTGTCGAGACTTGAAGATATTGCACGCATACTTGATGTGAAGGTGACAGATCTATTTAAAGGAGATTCAGGGGGTGTTAAGCAGAAGAAAATTATGGGATTTGTAGAATATGATGGGGAAATTTTTAGGATAAATTCAATTGAAGATTTGGTTGAGCTTTTAAATAAGGTAAAAGAAAAATAAACTTTATACCCCCTCACTTCCATACCAGTGCTTCCTACGTCGCCTATTTTTCACTCCCTCCCTGTGGTCTCAGTAATCAGGTGAACGGTAAACCGTGAAAAATTTTCCACCAAAAAAAATTTGGAATTTTTAAAATGAGGTTTTAAGTGAAAATCTGGTGATTTTGAAATGCTAAAATTGGGATTGTTGAAAAAAAATTCCGGGTAAAAATTTTGAAATTATTCGAATTGATAATTGCTAAAAAATAATTTTCATTCATTAATCAAAAACCCCAGCTCTTATTGAACTGGGGCAATTTTTTATAACAATATTTTTATCAAAAACAATTTCTTTATTCAATAATAAATACTTTTAAATTGAATTTTTTAAAGGATTTTGAATTAAAACTTTTCATCTTGGTTGAATTTCTGAGTAATGAAATTTGGGTTAAATTGCAGGGAATTTGAACTTTCATCTATTAATGTAACAATTTTGGAACATTTACTTATAGCATAACAGGTTGTCTTATTTTTCCCTCGTCTACTTATGTTGAATTTTCGCTCAATCATTTGATTTCCAATTGATTTTGAGTTTATCATTTTTGATATCTTACCAAATTTATTATCGAGAGCCATTAATATATCTAAATTTGTTATATAAAAGACATCATTTTCATCCAGAGGGCTATCAATATAATCATCAAAAATAAGATCAAGATCAGACACTTGCCTGTAATCTTCAAATAATTCATCAAGCAACTCAGTATCAGAAAATTCATAGGAATACTTGAATCCTGCTTTGAAAAGATTGTATGCTTCTATAAATAGAGCGGTGAGGTCTAATTCGTCTAATCTGTCATAGTAAATCTTTTCAACTTCAATAGGTAGAATTCTTCGATTCTGTTTTTCTTTAATGACAAACAAATTGTTTCCGGAGCCTGCGAAGCTTGCTCTTCGTTTAATATTACTGATTCTTCTATCATATTTTCGTCTTGTAGTCTGTTCCATGGTTGATAGTAAACTCTTGAATGATTTCTCTGCTTCGTAGGTTCTTCCGTCCATTTCATCATCAACGATTAATAAAGCTTGACCCATAATTACCTTAAAATCATCGTCAAAACTAAGTTGATGTTCCATGATGTATTTGTGAAGCTGTTCCGGTAAAGTATACTTTCGCAATAAAGTAGATTTACCAATCCCTTGCTGCGTGCTTAGAATTGAAAGAAAAAACTCGTTAGGAAACTGTCCGCCAATAGCTTGTGCTATCATACCAACATACCATTTTTTGAAAAAATGTACAACAGTTGAGATTTTGACGTTTTTGTTTTTTAAAACTAAACAATTAACCCACTTTTCAAAGTTCCCGGTTGTATTACAATCCGAATTCAATTCAACAAAATTTAGTATTGGATTAAATTGTTGGATATATAAAGATTTAATAATCTCTTCAAACCTTGCCCTTGCGATTTCTGTATCGAAATGCTTTTTTAAATCAATTGATAATGTATTATACCTAATTTCGGTAATAATTTCACTATGATATGTTAAGTCTTGAAGGAACGTGTCATAGCGAACCCCATTTTCATTTAAATACTGAGCTATCTCTTCTGCTGAAAGTCTCTTTATAGAACCTCCTGTTTGATTTGATCGAATTTCAGAGGGATATCCTAACTCTGCAATTTTCTTCAAAAGCTCTTTGTAATCTGTGGTACTTTCTAAAACCTGCAATACCTGAAAATGATTATAGGGTTGTGAAACTTTGAAATCAGTAGAAGAACTGAAACAAATAAAACTCATTGTGTCTTTGTAGTAATATGCTGAATGAGTGTTATTTGAACCCGGACGATTGAGGTAGACCTTATTAGCATCCTCTTTGACAATTTCCCAGCCATCTTTTTCAAACAAATCCAAAATATTATACTCTACATTGAACTTATTGATTGCTGGTTCTTTATAGCCATCCTTCGTCTTTTTTAATTCTTCTCGGTTTAATGAACGTGCAACTGTAAACATCAACTCACGTTCATCTGCTGTAATTTCAGGAATTGTGTATTCAATATTTATCAAATCAAAGTGTCCGTTGACTACTTTATAGTCTGTTAAGTGATGACATATATATCCACCTTCACCACGGGTTTCAATGATAACTCCACCATCAGAATGTTTTGCAAGTTTCATGTTTCCCTCAATTTTTTCCGGGCAACGATAAATCAAATGATAACCTCCATTAACAGTAGTTTGCTTAACAAGTCTACTAATCAATTCTGTTGGAAGTAAATTTACAAATTCTTGATATATGGTCTTTTGTGGGTCGTTTTTCAGGTCGAAATCTAATGCTTCAAGATACCCTGATACTTTACCAGTTATAATGCCTATGTATCCGCCATCCATAAAATCCTCATACCAATTTTTTAAACTATTTTCATGCTCTTGGTATTCAGACCAGCTTTTAAGCGGAACCTTTTCTTTGCTTACTGACATTATCGACAAACCAATTTTTTTGTCAGATAATTTTAAATTATTCAATTTCTCATTTTCTTTCTCATTTCTCATTTTCTTTTAATACTAAACTTTTATTATTTTCTTCACCCATCAAATTTGCATATAGCAGTTGCTTGATAAAAGTTGCTTGTGGCAAATAATTTTCTTTTGCCTTTTTTGAAATTAATCTTAATAAATCATTTTCGATGTAAAGATTTACTCTTTCCTTTTTTTGTCTCATTTCTGAAAATTTTAAATATTATTTTTTTATACATAACAGTCAATGATATTAATCTATCTATATACTATTTTTTTTCTTTCAATTATAAATAGTTGTAAAATGTTTTTTTCACACTTTTCGTGTTATTTTTTTTTATTTTTTTCCGCATGGTACGTGGTACGAGATAATTATATGTTTTTACTAACATTTTATAGAATATGCATTTAGCAGGGGTTGTCTTGATTGTAATTGCACGGTACTGATTTGTAAATGCAGCATTTAATAAATGTTTGGGATTTGAGGAAATATCGTGTCCTGACGTACTCATTTTTTTATAATGCAATTCTTAAAACTCAAAAAAAAAAAGACTGACTATATAATATAAAAAATAAGTTTTGAGTGTTAGTAAAAAATTCCCAGACATCCATTACTTTCTTTCATTTTCCAAAAATTTTTTAATTAATTTTTCAATTGAAATTAATCAATTCACAAATTATTAAATGCCTGAAATGCTGTGAGATAAAAATCAACTGATAGAATGTCTTCATTTTTCTCCCTGACTACAAAATAAGTCCGAGAAACACACGAATACTTCCCAGATTCTCTTATATTCACTAAAATCTCATATACCTCGTTTAATTTGCTTTTTTTCAAAAATTCAGTGCTAATTTGCAATTTAAAATCAGTGCATTTGTTCAGATCTTCTATAATATCTGTTACTTGTAGAAAATCCCTTTGAATATTATGTGCGCTTTGGTAATCGTAAAGATGTGCACAATAGTGGTAAGTTTTCCTTTTGTGATTTCGTTCACTCTTTGCACCATTCAAATAACTTGTAATGTCAAACATTACCTTACTTTCTTTTAGGTCTAATTTTTCCATTTTTATTTTTTTAATCCATATCTTCATCATCATCTTCTTCGTCATCTTCGTCATCTTCGTCATCTTCGTCACAATAAATCACATCTTCAATTTCACTGATGAAATCATTAGAAAGATTTTGATGAAATAAAATATCATCCAAGCTAATTTTGTCTATATATTCTCTGATGAAATCTTCTGACAGTTTTTGATATATGCCAATACAACCCCAATTCAACCTATCTTCAAATTCTCTCATAAAAGGTTCTGAAAGTTCTTGTCTTAACGAAATACCATACCAATTCAACCTATCTTCAAATTCCCTTATGAAAGGTTCTGAAAGTTCTTGATAAAATGAAATATCACCCCAATTCAATTTATCTTCAAATACTCTGATGAATTCTTCTGATAGTTTTTGTTTTGACGAAATAATATCCCAACACAACCAATCTTGAAATTCTACAATAAATTCCTCAGATAGTTTCTGGTGGTGGGAAATACTATTCCAGTTAAGATTGTCTTTATATTCTCTCATGAAATCTTCGGAAAGTTCTACTGACCACCCAGAAATATGATTCCATTCAACATTGTTTGTACTGTCTTCAAATTCTTCTTTGTTTTTATAACTAAGCTTATGATTATGATATTTATTTTTTATATACCCACTCAACATTGCGTTAATTTCTTTAATTGTTGTTTTTCTTGTTTTCATTGTTTTTATTTTATAATTTATAATTCATTTTTTTTCAATTGAACCCCTTTATTTAATTCAATTAAGATTAAAATCCGGGGATTCAATTTAAAGATTTAAAGTACGCTCGTGCCGAATACTTCTTTTTCCATGCTAATTTCAATATTAGATTTCATACTCTTTAACTAAGCTTAATAGCGATTCGGGAATCTCTTCTTCTTTGAAAGATTGTTTAGCGAACCAATTTGCAGCTTCATTCATTGTTAGTTCTCTATATGTATCTGCCACACCTTGCCAACAACTGCTGTGATTTAAAATATATTGACCTTTTTCAGTTATATATAATTGCTCATTTTCACGCTTGTCATTGGTTGCCTCACTAATATATTCCCGACCATTAAATATGTAATTTTCTTCGTAACACATTGCTTTACTGGCATCAAACCATTTACCGTTACCATCTGTAATACTAATTCTTTTCATTTTACTTAATTTATTATTTATGTTTAATTTTATCAGACTTATTAATTTATATCTGTTGTTCCAATCTGACACAAAACATCAGGTTTTTGTTAATTTTTTGGACAAAAAATCCCCTACCCATAAAATATGCTTTTATGGAGCTTTTTTTTCTAACATTTTTTATTGCTGTGACTCTCCTTGTAGATGTGGTTACAATAAGAAAAACAGGAGAGTTTTTGTGTGTTTAATCAGGAATTAAGCACATAGATTTAATTTTTCAATTTTCAAATTCATGACTTTGAAGATTGTTTTACATTTACTAAGCCGCATTCATGGCTTCAAATCGAGAAAATAATGGAGCATGTTCTTTCACTTGCGTTATCTACTATATTCTTGCCTCGGTAAAAAATAATGAAAATTCAATTTGAAAATTCATTTAAACTAAATTTAAAATATTGATTTTAAACTTAATTTATTATTGCTTCAACACCTGACGGTAAATATTAAACTGAGAATTTTTTTTGCAATTCCCTTTTTAAAAACCTCATGGCAAGAATAAAAGACAGAACATGCCCCATTTTTTAAATTTATGTTAACATTCGATGTTTTTACAACATTGTAATTCGCTAATTACATTAATAAATGTCAACATTGCTTTTGTTTTGCAAATATACGAACTTAATTTATCAAAACAAAAAAAAATATAGTTAATAATATATAAATAATACACTATAAGTATTGTTATATCATTTTATTTTACTATACAAAGCGTCTTAAAACAATAAAAATACATTTAATCTGTTGTTTATCAGATTATTTAATTAAATTTATGGACTTAAATATGTCATACACTTTAAATGAGCGATTTTTTCTTCAATTAACATAAATTTCCGACAAACTATACTTTTGAGCGTTAAAAAGTTATCTTGATGATATCATCAATATTATTAAAAGCGGAAAATTATATGTTGAAGTTTGATGTCAAAAAATATGAGGAGAAAAATAATTGAAATACAATTATAAGAAATTGGACATGCCTATATTTTTGATAAAAAGTATGATAAAAGTATGATAATTAAAAAAGCACCTACAAAACAATGTTTGTAAGTGCTTGATTTTGAAGTGGGCCCTGTTGGGCTTGAACCAACGACCCCCTGATTATGAGTCAGGTGCTACTAACCAACTGAGCTAAGGGCCCTGCTATTACAATTTTTATTATCTTTGCAAAGCGATTGCAAAAGTAATATTATTTACCGTTCCTGCAAATAGGCAGGACTTTTTTTTAAACAAAATGATGCAACTTAACAACATAACTACCCTGATTTTTGATTTGGGTGGGGTAATTTACGATATCGATATCCAAAATGGGATTGATAACTTCAAAAAAATGGGATTTAATGATGCTGATAAATTTATTGGTAAATTTACTCATACCGGGTTTTTCATACCTTGGGAGAAAGGAGAAATCTCCCCGGAAGAGTTCAGAAATGAAATCAGAAAATTTAGTATCAATTCCCTTACTGACAAACAGATTGATGAGGCATGGTGTTCTATCATGCTTGGTATTCCCCGTGAAAGAATCGACCTGCTAATAGAGTTGCGCAAGAAATACAGGTTATTATTACTCAGTAATACTAATTATATTCATATCAATATAAGCTTACCCGAAGAACTCGCAAAATTCGGATTGACAATGGAGGACCTTTTTGATAAATGTTATTATTCCTATTTAATGGGAGCAGTTAAACCTAATGCCGATATTTTCGAAATGATGTTATTGGATGCACAGGTTAAACCTGAAGAATGCTTATTTTTGGATGATGGAGATAAAAATATTGTGACGGCAAAAAGCCTGGGGATCAACACCTATCATGTAACGCCTGGTCAAAGCCTTGATTTTCTGAGATAAACTTCAAAACAAATATTTTCTCAACGATATTAACTTATGTGTTCTAATGTGACTAATGTGGTTCAAAAATACGCTGCAACTGTCGGCTTTTTCGATGGTGTACATGCCGGTCACAGGTTCCTGATCGAAGAATTGAAAAAGGAAGCAAAACAGCGTGGACTCCTCAGTATGGTCATTACGTTCAGACTTCATCCGAGAAAAGTGCTGCATGACTCCTATCAACCGCTGTTGCTCTGTTCTCCTGAAGAGAAAGTTCAACTCCTCGGTGATACGGGTGTTGACAAGGTAACTGAACTTGACTTTACACCTGAAATGGCCCGCTTATCTGCGTATGATTTCATGCATCAGATTCTTGCTGATCAATACAATGTCGGCTTGTTGCTTGTCGGACACGATCACCGTTTCGGACACAATCGTGAGGATGGGTTTACTGAATACGTTCAATATGGCAATCAAACAGGCATTGAAGTAATACAGGCTACCCGGTATACCACTGCAACAATGACCCATATCAGTTCATCTGAGATAAGAACTGCACTGAAAAACGGAGACATTGAAAAAGCAAATTCCTTACTGACAACTCCCTACACTTTTACCGGCTATGTTATTAATGGTTTCAAAGTCGGAAGAAAAATCGGATTCCCTACAGCCAACCTCAAGCCGGTGCATCCTGACAAATTGATTCCCGGATTGGGCGTGTATGCCGTCAATGTGGAATGGAATCATAATTCCTATAAAGCAATGATGAATATCGGTCAGCGCCCTACTCTGGATAATGGAACGAATATCAGTCTCGAAGTACACATTATCGATTTTTCGGAAGATATTTATCATCAGGAAATAAAAATTCAGTTCCTGCACAAAATCAGGGATGAAAAAAAATTTGATTCTATTGACGAGCTAATTATTCAATTAAAAAAAGATAAGGAATTTGTTGTTAATTGCTGATGAACCACTCAACCTATGACTGCTGACTGTCGTCTGTCGTCCGCTGACATTTCAAAATTCAACAAAAAAACATACATTTGCAAAAAAAATACAATATGAGAAAAATAATTATGACCATTATGACCGGTTTAGCTCTCGCTGGCTGTACCACAGAAAATCCTTTTTTCAGCGAATTTGAGAATCAATACGGAATTCCACCGTTTGAAAGTATTAAACCCGAACATTATATGCCGGCTTTCAAAGAAGGCATTAAGCAACAACAAGCTGAATATGATGCCATTGCTAACAACAAAGACAGTGCTACTTTTGCTAACACCATCGAGGCGCTGGAACTGAGTGGCAGACTTTTACAAAAAGTATCAGGGGTATTTTTCAATTTATATTCAGCTGAAACCAATGAAAAACTGGATACAATAGCCAATGAAGTATCGCCTTTGTTATCGGAACATGCCGATAATCTTTATCTGAATGATGCTATCTTTGCGAGAGTAAAATCATTGTACAACAATCGTGAAAATCTTCAGTTGAACCAGGAACAAAACCGCATTCTGGAGAAATATTACAAGAACTTTGTCAGAAGCGGAGCTGATCTCAATCCTGCCGATAAGGAAAAACTAAGGGAAATCAATAAAAAACTAAGTCTCGCCGAACTTACTTTCGGACAGAATCTGTTGGCCGACAACAACGCCTATCAAAAATTTGTCACCGGCAAAGAGGAGTTGAAAGGATTGCCTGAAAGTGTTGTACAATCGGCAGCTGAAGCAGCAAAAGCGGCCGGACAGGAAGGAAAATGGCTCTTTACCATTTCTAAAGCGAGCTTTATGCCGGTTCTACAGTACGGCGAAAACAGAGCCCTCCGCAAAGAGTTATTGCTCGCATGGGCAAACAGAAGCGACAACAACAATGCTAATGACAATAAAGCTGTTATCAAGCAGATTCTGCAACTACGCATTCAAAAAGCAAAATTGCTTGGATTTGAGTCTCCTGCTGATTTTATCCTCGACAACACCATGGCTAAAACGCCAGAGAAAGTTTATGAATTTCTCGCCTCTGTATGGCAACCTGCACTCAATCAGGCAAAAAAAGAAGCTGCAGAGTTACAAAAGCTGATGGATGCTGAGGGAAAAGGCGAAAAATTAGAAGCATGGGATTGGTGGTATTATGCCGAAAAATTACGTAAAGCTAAATTTGATCTTGATGAAGAAGCCATACGCCCCTATTTCAAAATGGAAAATGTACGTCAGGGAGCATTCGATCTCGCTGGAAAACTTTACGGACTGAAGTTTAAGCAACTGACGGATATGCCAAAATACCATGCCGATGTGGAAGCTTTTGAAATTACCGACGCCGATGGCTCACTGATAGGAATAATCTACACCGACTACTTCCCGCGTCCGGGAAAACGTGCCGGAGCATGGATGAGTAATTATACCGAACAACTTTACCGCGATGGTAAAAACATCCGGCCTGTCATTGTGAATGTAGGTAACTTTACCAAACCTACTTCTGATAAACCTTCGTTACTGAGCATGGATGATGTACAAACTCTTTTCCATGAATTCGGTCATGCATTGCATGGTTTACTTTCTCAAACCACCTACCTGAGTTTATCAGGAACGAATGTAGTACGCGATTTCGTAGAACTGCCTTCACAGATCATGGAAAACTGGTGCTTTGAACCACAGGTAATTAAAACCTATGCTAAACACTACCAAACCGGCGAAGTGATGCCCGATGAAATGATTGAGAAAATTCAAAAAGCGGGTACCTTCAATCAGGGCTTTGTGATGACCGAACTTTTATCGGCTGCCATCCTCGACATGGACTACCACAGCCTGAAGAATGCAGATAATCTGGATGTAAACACATTTGAGAAAGCCTCCATGGAAAAAATGGGAATGATCCCCGAGATCATTGTTCGTTATCGCAGTACAAATTTCAATCATATTTTTGCCGGTGGTTATTCTGCAGGCTATTACAGCTATACCTGGGCAGAAGTACTCGATGCAGATGCATATCAGGCTTTTGTTGAGACCGGAGACATCTACAATAAAGAAGTAGCTACAGCCTTCCGTAAGAACATCCTTGAAAAAGGTGATTCGGAAGAAGCCATGAAGCTTTACCTGAAATTCAGGGGAAAAGAACCCAATCCTGCTGCTTTACTTGTAAAAAGGGGTTTTATTAATTAAATTCTGACTAATGAAGTATCCCGGCCTCAAAAAAATCATTCAACCTGACATGCCCATGATCGGCCTGTTGATCACGGTTTATTTGATAAGCTGGGTACTTAATTACATATTCATTCCTGATTATCGGTTGTATGAAACGGTAGCAATCAGAATCCTGCAACCTGATCCGGGATGGATGATTCTTTCCGTTTTTATCATTACCATTTTTAATCTTTTGCTGATTGTTCAAATCAACAGCAAGTATTCCATTATCAGAACAAAATCCTTTTTGCCTGTTTTTTTCTTTGCACTGTTTATTTCAGTCTGGAAAGAAAGCCATTTTTTGTGGTTATCACATCTTGCTCTTTCTGTTTTCCTGATCAGTCTCATGCTTTTCTTAAGTATGTACCGCAACAGGAAAGCAGTAGAGCCGGCTTTTCTCGGTAGTCTTTTCATATCACTGACCGGATTCATCAATCCGGTTTACCTGTTTCTGGTACCAATAACATGGTTTGGTTTTATGATTCTTAAATGTATGTCTACCAGGATATTTCTCGCTTCTCTTATTGGGTTCATTATCCCCTGGATTTATTATTTCTCCTACAATTTATACATGGGAAATGAAATGCACCTTTTTGAAAATCTTATTTTTGAATTCCAGCCATATTTTATATTTTCAGGAAGAGCTATTCACGAGCAAATCTATATTGCAATAACCGTTCTCCTGCTGATAACGGGCTTAACCGGAATATACACCAACATGTTAAATGATGCGATTCAAACCAGAAAAAATATTCATCTGGTATTGCTTTATCTGGTCTTTCTGATAATGCTGGTCCTTTCGTTTGCCAAACATACCCTGGCTTTCTTACCTTTCATTGCGTTTTGTCTTGCCATGCTATTATCCCATCCTTTCACATTAAGCAAATCGAAGTTATATCCCTTGCTTTTTATCCTCTTTTGTCTGGTAAATATTGCCTATATGTTTCTCAACTACTTCAAATTATAACCCATGACAATCTTCGTCTCTCTGGGATATCTCGGGCTGTTTATAGCTTCATTTTTAGCAGCAACGGTGGTGCCTTTCAGTTCCGAAGTTGTATTCTCAGCATTGGTTTATGGCGGATTAGACCCCTGGACATGTGTTTTTGTGGCTACAGCCGGTAACTGGCTTGGTGGACTGAGTTGCTACTATATAGGAAAACTGGGAAAAATTGAGTGGGTGGAGAAGTATCTCCGGATAAAAAAAGAAAAGCTTGATAAATGGCTTGATAAAATCCATAAATACGGAGACTGGTTTGCATTTTTCTCTTTTCTCCCGGGGATAGGTGATGCGATTGCCGTGGCCTCAGGATTCTTTCGCTGCAACTTTTGGGTCGTTGCTGTTTCAATGTTGCTTGGTAAATTTATCCGTTATATCGTCTGGATGTATTTTCATGGATTAATTTTCTGATTTTTTCACTTCTTTTTTGTTTTTTCTTCCTTAAAATCTTATAATAATAAGTATTTTTGGTGTCGAAAAATTTACCCACCGGAAATATATGCAGACAAGAATATTTCTCGTTTTGACACTTCTTTTTTTTCTGAATCAAAACGTCGTTACAGAAGAACAAAAACCTGAAGTCATCAACAAAATTGTGAACTTCGGTAAAAAAAAGGTTTCGGAACGAAATGTGGATGTCATTATCATACATTCTGTTTACAACGCTTCGGGAGGAGAACAATACGATGTGGGTTTAATAATAAAACAATTTGCCCGATACAAGGTTTGCGCCCATTATTTGATCGATCGCGAAGGGACAATTTTTCAAACGGTGGATGAACGGGACATTGCATTTCATGCCGGTGCAAGTAAACTTCCTGATGGCAGTACCGGTATAAACAACCGTTCTGTCGGAATTGAAATAATTACATCGCTCACCGAAGCACCAACAGCAGCACAGATGACAGCGGCAGTAAATCTCACAAAAGATATACGGTCGAGACATAACATTAAATTTATATTGCGACACAGTGATATCGCACCCGAAAGAAAAACTGATCCATGGAACATGGATTGGGAAGCTTTTCTGGATTTGATAAAAGAAACGAAATGAGACTGAAATTAATACTGGTAGTATGTTTTGTTGTGGGGTTACTGAACCTCCATGCATTGCCTGTGCTTAGAACTCCCGAACAAAGAATTGCAGATTCTCTCACTGTTATTGCCAATAGTACCGTTGCATCTGAAAGAATCAACAAAATAAAAATCAACTTCAATAAAGCAAAGGATACTATCACTATTACGGCCGGTGAAAACTTCGGATACATCCCTTTCAGAAAAGAGAATGTAACGAGAATTTATAATGCTTTATATGCAATATTTTCATGGACTTACCCACGTTCGGTCATAAAAGTAAAAGCATATGATAAATACATCGAAGATTTAATACCAAATTATTTTTCGGAGAAAAAAGACAGTGCGAGAGTGTTCGTTAATCCCCCGATGACTTCCCCTTTGATTACAAAATTGTCAGTCCCATACTCCATCAACAAAGGACTTTCAGGCAACAACATTGCTGTCTGGAACAGTCACGGCAGGTTTTTCGACCGGCAGGAGCAGAAATGGACGTGGCAACGCCCGCGCCTCTTCCTTACTGTTGAAGATTTATTGACAACTTCTTTTGTGATTCCTTTTTTAGTCCCTATGCTCGAAAATGCAGGGGCTCAGGTATTTATTCCCCGTGAACGCGACATACAGCTCAATGAGGTAATCGTCGACAATGATGATAAGACTTCTTCCCGTTATCGTGAATCAAATGATATGTTTTCGTGGAAAAAAATAAAACCAGGATTTTCAAATGCGAAAGAATTCTATCTGTACAAAGAAAATCCTTTCCAAATGGGAACAAGCAGACAAGTAAAAACCACCACTGATGAGGATGAAATAACCTTGGCCGAATGGATTCCGGACATTCCTGAAAAGGGACTTTATGCTGTTTACATATCCTATAAAACACTGGAAAACAGCGCCGAAGATGCTCATTACACCGTATATCATTCAGGAGGAAAAACTGAGTTTTTAGTTAATCAGCAGGTTTATGGCGGCACCTGGTTATATCTCGGACATTTTAAATTCGACAAAGGCAGAAAAAGCAGTGGAAAGGTAGTCCTGACCAACTTCAGTAAAGACGGAAACAGAACTGTTACTGCTGATGCGGTTAAATTCGGGGGAGGAATGGGAAATATAGCTGGAAAATCGCTTTTGAAAACACCGCCTTACGACACAATTCCGGTGAGAAGCAATTTTCCCCGTTATGCCGAAGGAGCCAAATACTGGCTGCAGTGGGCGGGAATTCCGGATAGTGTGTACAGCCGCACACGTAATACCAACGAATATTCCGACGACTTTCAATCCCGCGGTTATTGGGTAAATTACCTGGCCGGCGGATCTTCGGTCATCTCCGATACTGCAGGTTTAAAAATCCCTCTTGATCTGGCTTTTGCTTTTCACTCCGATGCAGGACTTACACCAAATGACTCAATAATTGGCACTCTTGGTATTTGCACGGTGAAAAACAATTCAGGCACTGAACTTTTTCACAATGGAGTCTCGAGATGGACTTCGCGTGACCTTGTAGACATTATACAGACTCAGATTGTTGACGACATAAGGAAAACATTCAGGTTCGACTGGACAAGAAGAGGTATCTGGAACAAATCCTACAGTGAATCGAGGGTTCCCGAAGTTCCGACCATGTTGCTTGAAATACTGTCGCACCAGAATTTTGAAGATATGAAGCTGGCACTGGACCCACGTTTTCGTTTCACAGTAAGTCGTGCTATCTATAAGGGAATGTTGAAATACCTTGCATATATTAACAACAGGGATTATGTCGTTCAGCCCTTGCCTGTAGAACAATTCAGCTGTGTTTTTACCGACGAAAACAAACTCAGACTGAAATGGAAAGCGGTAAGTGACAGTCTGGAACCTACTGCAGAAGCAGAACGCTTTGTGGTGTATACCCGGATTGATGATGGAGGTTTCGATAACGGAAGGATAGTGGACACCAACTGTATTGAGATCAATATTTTACCCGGAAAGATTTATAGTTTCAGGGTCGCCGCTGTTAATGCAGGTGGCGAGAGTTTTCCCTCTGAAATTCTGGCAGCCTGTAAAGCATATCATCACAAAGAAGTCGTTTTAATTGTCAATGGTTTTGAAAGGATCAGCGGACCGGAACACTTTAACTTAGGTACACTGGCAGGATTCCTGACTGATAAGGATGCCGGAGTTCCGTACTTATACGACATCAGTTTTACCGGGAAGCAATACGAGTTCTCCCCAAAAGCTATTTATAAAGGAAATGAGCATCAGGGTTTCGGAGCCAGCGAAACATCATATGAGGACAAAGTTATCGCCGGAAATACTTTCGATTATCCTTATTTGCATGGTAAAGCCATTCAATCTGCCGGATATTCTTTTGTGTCGGCAAGCGTAAAGTCTGTAATTGCCGGCGATGTCAGGCTGCACAACTTCAATGCTGTGGATTTAATTTTAGGCAAACAAAAACAAACAATGTCAGGAAATGTGAAAAAAACACCGGATTTTAAAACTTTTCCATTAGATTTGCAGCATCAGTTGAGGGAGTATTGTACTGACGGGGGTAAACTTCTGGTGAGTGGGCAATATATCACCCCGGATATGTATGCCGGCAAAGATTCAGGTGATATTGGATTTATACGGGAAATTTTAAAAATCGGTAACTCCTCAAAAGATACTTTAGTCTTAAACAGTATAATATTTGATCGCCAGCTGAATGGATTACCGGGAGTAAGTGGCAGTGTTGAATTCTACAGCGAGCCAAATGAAAAAATGTATTATGTAGAAAAACCCGGAATTCTTGTGCCGACCGACGAAAAGGCTTTTGAATACTGTCATTACGAAGGCAGTGATTTATGTGCCGGCGTTGCCTTCAAAGGAAAATACAGAACCTGTACATTTGGTTTCCCTTTCGAAACAATTAAAGAAGAAGATAGTCGCAATAAAATAATGCGGAATGTTTTAAAATTTCTTTTCAGCAAATAAATAATTTATTAAAAATGATATCTGTCATGAAAACAAAATTCTTTTTAACCATCTCACTCATAATAATGCTCGTTTCGTGTGGAAAGTCGAAGGTGACTCTTCCCTCAGCTACCGGTACTAAATATGAAATCCTTGTCGTAATGGACGAAGCACCATGGAAAGCTCCGGCCGGCAGAGCATTGGTAGCATTACTTGATCAGAATATGCCTGCACTTCCTCAACCGGAACCGGTGATGAACATTATTCATTGTAGCAGATCTGAATTCGGAGATTTGTTAAAACCCACCCGTAACATTCTGCTCACAGATATCTCACCCCGGTTTATCGAACCAAAAATCAGTTATGCAAAAAATACCTGGTCGCAACCTCAATCCGTGGTACGTATTGAAGCTCCGAATGATTCGGTATTCGAAGCAACCATTAAAAGTTATGGAGAAAATATCCTACGGTTTTTTCTGACCACCGAAAGAAACCGTCAAATTGAAATCGGAAAGAATTACCTGAATCACAAAGCTATGGCCGAAATTGAAACTCATCTTGGCATTCAGATTGATATCCCGAGCGAACTGACCAAAGCAGTGAAAGGCAAAGATTATTACTGGATTACGAACAATCATCATCATACCCGTAAGGATCTGATTATCTACACCTATCCCTATACCGACAAAAAACTTTTCACAAAAGCAGCATTGATAGCAAAAAGAGATTCGGTAATGAAAGGTGCTGTGCCGGGTGAGTTTGAAGGTTCCTATATGGGTACCGAATTAAAATACTTTGATCCGATATTCAGGGAAATTAACATCAACGAAACCTACTGTGCCGAGCTCAGTGGCTTGTGGAGAATGTTCAAAGGCGGCTCTATGGGTGGCCCGTTTTACAGTCAGACTCGTGTCGACGAAATAAACCACAGAGTCATCACTGTTGAAGGATTTGTCTTCGCTCCCGGAACCCTGAAACGTAATCATATACGACAACTGGAAGCTGCAATTTATACGCTTAAATTACCTCAGGAAATTAATGCCATCAACGAAGTTTCCGTGGTGGCCAACAAAAATAACCAATAAACCAAATATCCAATGATAGCAAATAAAACAATAATAGCCATTACACATGGCGACATGAACGGAATAGCGTATGAAGTGATTTTGAAAACACTTGCAGAACCCCGCGTTTATGAAGAGTTCGTTCCGGTAATCTACGGATCTTCAAAGGCAGCAGGTTTTTATCGTAAATTGCTGGATATTCAGGGAATAAATCTGAATATTATCAATACCGTTGAAGAAGCACACGCAAAAAAAATTAACATCATCAACTGTACCGGTGATGAAATAAAAGTTGAGCCGGGAAAATCTACAGAAGAGGCAGGAAAAGCTGCATTAGCAGCTTTGGAAAAAGCTACCGAAGACCTCAAAAAAGGACTGGTTGATGCCATAGTAACAGCCCCTATCAACAAAAAAAATATTCAATCCGATCAATTTAATTTCCCCGGACACACTGAATATTTAGAAGAGAAATTCGGTGATGGAAACTCTGCACTCATGCTGTTGGTGAACGATGTAATGCGCATAGCGGTCGTTACAGGCCATATTCCTGTTAATAAGGTTGCAGCCGGTATTACTTCAGAAAAGATTTTGGAAAAACTGCGTGTACTGAACAGTTCTTTGAAGAAAGACTTCACCATTATCCGTCCGAGGATCGCTGTACTGGGACTGAACCCGCACGCCGGTGATGAAGGAGTAATAGGAAATGAGGAAGAAACAATCATCAAACCGGCCTTAAAAGAAGCTGAAAAAGAAGGACTATTGTGCTTTGGTCCTTATCCTGCAGATGGTTTCTTTGGCTCAGGTAATTTCAATAAATTCGATGGCATCCTGGCGATGTACCACGATCAGGGGCTTATTCCTTTCAAAACCGTCTCAATGGATAGCGGTGTTAATTTCACTGCAGGCCTACCGATTATCCGCACTTCGCCTGCCCATGGTACCGCTTACGATCTGGCCGGACAAAACCTGGCCTCAGAAGAATCCTTCCGTCAGGCCCTGTTTATGGCCTACGACATATTGCAAAACAGAATACTCGATAAGGAAATCCGCACCAATCCGCTGAAAGTGGAAGAACGGAGAGAAAGAGGAGGAAGGATAGCGTAAAGTTGAGAATTGAGAGTTGAGAATTGAGAGTTGAGAGTTCACTTTCAATTCTCAACTCTCAACTTTCAACTAATAAGCTGATTCAAATTGCTGCAAAAACCTCACGTCGTTTTCAGAGAACATACGCAGGTCTTTTACCTGATATTTCAGGTTGGTAATTCGTTCTACGCCCATACCAAAGGCATAACCGGAATATACTTTTGAGTCGATACCACAGTTTTCCAACACATTTGGATCAACCATACCACAACCGAGAATTTCCACCCAACCGGTATGTTTACAGAACTGACATCCTTTTCCGCCACATAAATTACAAGAAATGTCCATTTCGGCACTGGGTTCAGTAAATGGGAAATAAGAAGGACGAAGGCGGATTTGCGTCGACTCACCGAACATTTCTTTGGCAAAATACATCAGTGCCTGCTTCAAATCAGCAAACGAAACATCTTTATCAATATACAATCCCTCAACCTGATGGAAGAAACAATGTGCACGGTAGGAAATGGCTTCATTACGGTAAACCCTGCCGGGGAACAACATACGAATCGGAGGTTTTTGCTTCGACATTACCCTTGTCTGTACCGAAGAGGTATGTGTTCTTAATACCACATCCGGATTTTGTTCAATGAAGAAAGTATCCTGCATGTCCCTGGCGGGATGTTCCGGCGGGAAATTCAATGCCCCGAAAACATGCCAGTCATCTTCTATTTCAGGACCTTCAGCAATGGTAAAACCTATTCTTGAAAAGATATCGATAATTTCATTTTTGACCAGGGAAAGCGGATGACGGGTACCTAATGCAATTGGTTCAGCACTTCTCGTTAAATCAATCTTTTCAGTGCTGACAGCCTTACTGCTTAACTCTTCTTTTAAAGTATTCAGTGTATCCTGTGCCAGATTCTTTAGATCATTAAGCAACTGTCCTACTTCCTTTTTTTCTTCGTTGGCAACTTCTCTGAATTCATTAAACAAAACAGAAATTTCACCTTTTTTACTGAGATATTTTATCCTTAAACCTTCCAGTTCTTCCAAACCTGCTGCCTTTAAAGTACTGATTTCAGCCGATAATGCTTTTATTTTTTCTTTCATCTGTTATCTCTTACAATTTAGCCCACAAAATTAATGATTTTTTCTCAATTATTTCTGAAATAAAATTTTTTCATTCCTATCCCGGCATTTATCAAAAATATTAGCTTATTTTTGTAGAATTGAAAACAATATACGATATGAAAACTGCTAACATATTGGATTTCTTAAGTGAACTAAAAGACAATAATAATCGCGAATGGTTTGCTGAAAATAAAGAACGATATGAATCGACAAAGAAAGATTTTGAACGAATCAGCGATGCACTCATTTTTGAGATCAGTAAATTCGATGAAGATATTAAACATGTCGCTGCAAAAGACTGTGTTTTCAGAATTTACAGAGATACGCGTTTCTCACATGACAAAACCCCCTATAAAACACATTATGGTGTGTTTATAGCAGCAGGGGGAGGCAGAAAAAGTGTACGGGGAGGCTACTATTTTCATCTTGAACCGGGGAATTGTTTTGTTGCAACAGGAGTTTGGTGTCCTCCGCCTGAAGTTCTTAAAGCCCTTCGTCAAAGTGTTTACGAAAATATTGATGAGTTAAAAGAGATAATAAATCATCCCGACTTCAGTCGCTACTTTAAGACCTTCTATCAGGACGATAAATTAAAAACCGCCCCGAAAGGTTTTCCAAAAGACTTTAATGATATTGAATTACTGAAACTTAAACATTATATGGTCGAATATAAACTTGACGAATCATTTCTAACACAGAATGAACTTGTGAGCAAAGTTGCCGGCATATTTAAGACAGCTTATCCTCTGAATGTCTTTCTGAATTATACGGTTGATGAAGTCGCCTGACACCTCACATAATATTGATATTAAGATAGTTGAATAATATAACACACAAATAATATATGATTATTGATACTTTGAAGAATGGCATGAAATACGCCTGTGTTCATCCAAACTTTTCCCGTGCTTTTGAGTTCTTGATGCAAAATGATTTAGCAGCTCTTCCGGTCGGAAAAATCGAGTTGGATGGAAGCAATCTGATTGTAAATGTTGTTGATATCACGGGTAAGTCTGCAGATGAGGCTCGCATGGAAGCTCATCGCGATTACATTGACATTCAAGTGCCTGTGGGACAAGCAGAAACTATGGGATGGAAAGCTGCCGATAAATTAACTGAAGTGACTGAGCCTTATAACGAAAGTAAGGATGTTGCTTTTTTTGGAGATAAGGCAACAATCTTTTTAAATGTTCAACCTTACGAGTTTGCTGTATTTTTTCCTGAAGATGCACACCAACCCGGCATTTCAACAGGTACATACAGGAAAATTATTGTCAAGATCAGGGTGTGATCGCAGTACTTAACTATCAGGAAGTTTAAACCAATTGCTAAAAAAATTTGATATGGAAATCTTACCCATCGTTAAATCCGACCCGTACCTGGAACCTTACGCTCCTGCCATTTATGGTCGTTACGAGTATTTTCAGAAAATGGAAAAAAAGTTGCTCAACGATAGCCATACTTTGTCCGATTTTGCTACAGGGTATTTGTATTTCGGATTACACCGGCTGACCGACGGCTGGGTATTTCGGGAATGGGCACCTAATGCTACGGCGATTTTTTTAATCGGTGACTTTAATAACTGGCAACGGCATCCCGACTATCAACTTAAGAAATTACAAAACGGCAACTGGGAAATAAAATTACCTGAGTACGCCATAGCTCACACGCAACTTTATAAATTATTGGTAGAATGGGATGGTGGCAGCGGAGAGCGCATTCCCGCCTGGGCACGCAGAGTTGTTCAGGACCCTGAAACAAAGATTTTCAGCGCCCAGGTATGGAAACCTATTCGTCCCTATTCTTTTAAAATAAAAAATTTCAAGCCTCAAACAGCACCTCTGCTTATTTATGAATGTCATATCGGCATGTCGGGAAGTGAGGAAAAAGTCTCCACCTATAATGAATTCCGCATCAATGTGTTGCCCCGCATTGCAAAAGCAGGTTACAACTGTATTCAGTTGATGGCTATTCAGGAACATCCTTATTACGGATCTTTCGGCTATCATGTGTCCAGTTTTTTTGCTGCCTCTTCCCGTTTTGGCACCCCCGAAGATTTAAAACTCCTGATTGATGAAGCTCATGAAAGAGGTATTTCTGTCATCATGGACATTGTTCATTCACATGCAGTAAAAAATGAAGTCGAGGGATTGGGACGCTTCGATGGAACTCCTTATCAATACTTTCATGGAGGCGACCGAAGAGAACATCCGGCCTGGGACTCGCTGTGTTTCGATTATGCTAAACCCGCTGTTATGCACTTTTTACTTTCAAATTGCAAATTCTGGCTGGAAGAATATAAATTCGATGGCTTCCGTTTTGACGGAGTAACTTCCATGTTATACAGAAGCCATGGTTTAGGAGAAGATTTTGGCAATTATGCATCCTACTACAATTTAAACCAGGACGGAGATGCCATCTGCTACCTTACATTGTGTAATAAACTTATCCATCAGGTGAATCCGAATGCCATAACTATTGCAGAAGAAGTAAGCGGCATGCCGGGTCTTGCATCAAAAGTGGAAGATGGGGGTATCGGTTTCGATTACCGGATGGCCATGGGTATACCTGACTTCTGGATTAAATACATAAAAGAAGTGCGCGACGAGGACTGGAATGTTGGACATATCTTCTGGGAACTTACCAACCGTCGTGCCGATGAAAAAACAGTCAGCTATGCTGAAAGTCATGACCAGGCAATGGTGGGGGATAAAACAATTATCTTCCGGCTCATCGATGCCGAAATGTACTGGCATATGCAAAAGGGCGACAACACCCTTACTGTCGACAGAGGAATTGCTTTACATAAAATGATACGGTTGATTACTGCCACAACGATTAATGGAGCTTATCTTAACTTCATGGGCAACGAATTCGGTCATCCCGAATGGATAGATTTTCCACGCGAAGGCAACGGATGGTCACATAAATACGCTCGTCGTCAGTGGGAGCTGGTAGATAACGATAAATATCTGTATCACGACCTCGGTTTATTCGATAAAGATATGATAGAACTAATCAAATCTTTAAATGAATTCAACGAACAAAGTTTAGAACCTTTATGGGACAAAGAAGATGATAAAGTCATTGCTTACCAGCGTGCTAACCTTGTTTTTATCTTCAACTTCAATGGCGAAAAATCATTTACTGATTATGGTATACTGGCAGAAAAAGGGAAATACAAGGTAGTACTCAATACCGACAATTCAAAATACGGAGGCTTTAATCTTGTGGACGAATCAGTTGAACACATAACCATTCCGCAGCCAAAACACGAAAGTGGAAAAGAATGGTTAATGATGTATTTACCAGCCCGTACGGCAATGGTGTTGAAAAAAATGTAGCATTTGGTTGCACCCGGAACTTACACTCATAAAAAACCCCTGCAGAGAAAAATAAAATGCTCCTGTTTGAGCCTTGAAAAGGCGAGTTTGGAGTATTTTATTTTTCTCTGCAGGGGTTTTTTATGCCTGACTATCTTTAAGCTAAAAATTCTTTCTTATTTCTTCCGCTAAAGCGTTCATTTCTTCGGATGACAAGTGGAGTTTCGGGTTTCGGAAGTTAAGATCCGATTCCTTATTCAAAGGAACGAGATGAATATGCGCATGAGGCACCTCCATGCCCAGCACTGCCACTCCTACCCTAACACAGGGAATCGCTTTCTTGATGGCAACAGCAACCTTTTTGGCAAAGATCATCATATCACCTACCATATCATCCGGCAAATTGAATATATAATCCTCTTCAACTTTCGGAATTACAAGGGCATGACCTTTGGTCATAGGACTTATATCCAGAAAGGCAAAGAAATGCTCATTCTCAGCTATTTTATAGCAGGGAATATCGCCTCTTATTATTTTACTGAAAATAGTCATAACAAATTTATAATGAAATTTCTACCACTTCAAACTCCATTAAACCAGAAGGCACCTGGACAGAAGCCTTCTCACCCACTTTTTTCCCAAGTAAACCTTTTGCAATAGGAGTTGTCACCGAAAGTTTGCCTTCTTTTAAGTTAGCTTCACTTTCTGAAACAATCATATAACTCATTACCTGACCTGTTTTCGAATTTTTGATCTTCACCCTGTTCAGGATCTGTACTTCGCTGGTGCTGATTTTCGACTCGTCAATCATACGAGCAGTAGCGAGTGTCTCTTTTAACAAAGAAATTTTCATCTCCAATAATCCCTGTGCTTCTTTGGCTGCATCGTACTCGGCATTTTCAGACAAGTCCCCTTTATCGCGTGCTTCCGCAATTTGTTTTGAAATTGCAGGACGTTGAACACGTTCCAGTTCGTTCAATTCCTCTTTTAATTTTTTGTACCCTTCCGCCGTCATGTAAGTTACTGCCATGATAAATCCTCCTCTAAAAAACGTTTATTAATTTATTCAAACAAAAAAGAATTCCGACAACAAGGCCGGAACTCTTAATAATTTTTTTGTTTATACTTTGCAAATATAGATAATCTTTTTCGAAATAAAAAAATCTTTTATATGTTATATAGCAACTTTACTTATATTTTCTATTAAAAATCTCAGAATAGATAAAAGCTTTCTTCAGGTCGTCCGAATCTTCCAACTCAATCTCCACTACAGGATAATCATCCGACACAGTCACCTCACTCTCAACAAAATGCCTCACCGGTTGATTCACCTGTTTTTTTGCTTTTAACACTGTGAAATCAGTCATTGTGTCAAACGAAGGAATATACGAAGAATTTTCTGTTTTCTTTATTTCCTGATAAACCGGGCGTTCCGGCTCACGTCGCACCGTAAATTCCGGTATAATATCTTCCAGGTCCGGTAGTTCGGGCATCGGATCATGTTCTTCCGACATCTTCTTCTTTCGTTTGCCAAGGATACTGCTTATACCTGCAATCAGAATAACGATAAGATAAATATAATCACCCAGACTGTCCATTTGATATATTTTTTTGTTACGACAAATATACGCAAAGCATTTGACATACGAAACAGACTTATACAAAAAAGCAATGGGTAACTTCACAGCCACCCATTGCACATTTTAACCTAAACCTTAACTATGAAAAATTTATCTGTTTGTTTACGATGCAAAGATATAAGCTGATTTTTAATCCACCAAACATTTCGACAAATATTTTATGCAAAACGTAAAGATTTAACTTTTAGAAACATTTTACTTTTTCGCCCACATTGTTTATCAAGTGTTTAAAATACACTATTAACAGATTTTTAAAATATTAAATCCTACCAATCTTGTAGTTTTTGTATTATTTCCATATTTAACCAATATCCATTACCTTTGTATATATTTTTAAACTAATCATAGAATGGAACAAAAAGAAACAAATGTTGTTTCAGCGGACTCTAAATCCGCCATGAACGACAAAAAACTCTTCATTGAAACCTACGGATGTCAGATGAATGTCGCTGACAGTGAAGTAGTAGCCTCCATCATGCAGATGGATGGATTCGGACTAACCGAACAAATAACTGATGCAGATGCCATCTTTGTCAACACCTGCTCGGTAAGAGACAATGCTGAACAAAAGATCATTCAGCGTCTGAAGTATTATCAGTCACTTAAAAGAAAAAAGAAAGGGTTGGTGATCGGCGTAATTGGATGTATGGCAGAACGTGTAAAAGAAAACCTCATAACTGATCACGGGGTAAATATCGTAGTGGGACCGGATGCCTATCTGGATATACCCAACCTCATCAACTCGGTCGAAAAAGGTGAAAAGGCCATCAATGTTGAACTCTCCAAAACCGAGACTTACCGGGATGTTATGCCAACCCGTATTGGCGCTTCCATTTCAGGCTTTGTTTCTATTATGCGTGGATGCGACAAGTTTTGTACATATTGCGTAGTCCCCTATACCCGCGGCCGCGAACGCAGCAGAGATATTGAAAGCATACTGAATGAAATAAAAGACCTTCAGTCAAAAAATTACAAAGAAGTTACCCTGCTGGGACAGACTGTCAATTCATATAAATACGAAAAAGAAGATAAAACCATTCTTTTTCCTGAGCTGCTTAGCATTGTCGCTGAAGCTTTTCCTGCGATGCGTATCCGTTTTACCAGTCCGCACCCCAGAGATATGAATGATGAAACGATTGAAATGATTGCCCGCTATCCGAATATCTGCCGGTTCATTCATCTTCCTGTTCAATCGGGTAGCAACAAGATATTAAAACTGATGAACCGCAAGTATACCAGAGAATGGTATCTCGACCGGATAAGTGCCATCAGGAGAATTATTCCGGAATGCGCCATCGGCACCGACGTGTTCTGTGGTTTTAGTGACGAAACAGAAGAAGATCATGCCGACACCCTATCATTGATGCGGGAAGCAAAATTCGATCAGGCCTTCATGTTCAAATATTCTGAAAGGCCCGGCACCATAGCCGCAAAAAAATTGCCCGATAATGTTCCCGAAGAAGTTAAAATAAGACGACTGAACGAAATCATAGCTCTTCAGAATGAAGTCTCTAATCAAAGCAATCAAAACGATATCGGAAAAGTGTTTGAAGTACTGGTGGAGGGTTTTTCAAAAAGGTCAAAAGAACAATTATTCGGAAGAACATCACAAAATAAGGTTGTTATCTTCCCGAGAGAAGGAAGAAGGATCGGAGAATTCATTCATATCAGGATTACGTCTGCTTCATCTGCAACTCTTTTCGGGGAAGTGATAAGTAGTGATAAGTGATGAATGATAAGTGATGAGGAATATACGATTAAATATCAGACGATTAACTTTTTTAACCGGCAAATAAATCACAATGAATATAAATAAAGAAATTTTTCTGCAATTGCTTGTTGATTTAAAAGGTAATGACTAAATTTGCGTCCTGAACGAAAAAGAAAATAGTATTTTTTACATAGCTGATTTTCAAAGAAATATATCAATCAAACAAAAATAAAAACAAAAATCTATGTGGTTAATTGATTCCTCCATCGGAAGAAAGTTTATCATGAGTATTACCGGGGTAATGCTCGTGCTGTTCCTGCTCTTTCACAGTATCATGAATTTTGTGGCCATCATCAATCCTGTAGGATATGATGCCATCTGTGCTTTTCTGGGAGCAAACTGGTATGCATTGGTAGCTACCTCAGGTTTGGCTGCCGGATTTATCATCCATATTCTTTATGCGCTTTACCTGACTTCTCAAAACATGCGTGCACGTGGCAAAAACAGTTATGCTGTCACTTCCAAACAAAAAGGCGTAAGTTGGGCATCACAAAACATGCTGGTACTGGGTATTGTTGTACTTGGTTTCTTAGCACTGCACCTGTTCCAGTTCTGGAGCAAGATGCAAATGGTAGAACTCGTACATAAACTCGGCGGTCATTCTGATGAAGAAGCAGTTAAATTAGCCGCCAAGGGTGCGCACTGGGTAAAACATTATTTCAGTCAACCTGTTTACTCTGTATTATATATCGTATGGCTTACTGCTTTATGGTTTCACTTAACTCACGGAGTATGGAGTTCACTTCAATCAATCGGACTGAACAATAAAACATGGTTACCCAGGGTAAAATCAGTTTCTAACGTAATTGCTACCATCATCATTCTATTATTCCTGTCAATTCCAATTTGCGGATTACTTGAAGCAGGACCACTTTTCTCAGCTAGTTCAACCTATCATCCATTTCAAAACTTTTAATATTATGGCAAAGAAACAAGAAACATCTCAAACAGATGCTCCGATTATAGATGCTAAAATTCCGGCAGGACCTTTGGCTGAGAAATGGACAAATTACAAGGCTCATCAAAAATTAGTAAATCCTGCTAACAAACGCCGCCTCGATATTATCGTAGTAGGTACGGGACTGGCTGGTGCATCTGCTGCTGCTTCGCTTGCTGAGCTGGGATTTAACGTTAAGAACTTCTGTATTCAGGACTCTCCACGCCGGGCACACTCTATTGCTGCTCAGGGAGGTATCAATGCTGCAAAAAATTATCAGAACGACGGTGATTCAGTTTATCGTTTATTTTACGATACTATTAAGGGTGGTGACTACCGTGCACGCGAAGCCAATGTTTACCGTCTCGCCGAAGTATCCAACAGCATCATCGACCAATGTGTAGCTCAGGGTGTTCCATTTGCAAGAGAATATGGTGGCTTGTTAGACAACCGTTCATTCGGTGGTGCTCAGGTTTCCCGTACGTTTTACGCACGCGGTCAGACCGGTCAGCAACTTTTGCTGGGTGCCTATTCCGCACTAAGCCGTCAGGTTGGCAAAGGTAGCGTTAAACTGTATGCCCGTTACGAAATGCTCGATGTAGTAATTATCGATGGTCGCGCACGTGGTATCATTGCCCGTAACCTGGTTACAGGTAAAGTAGAAAGATTTTCGGCACATGCCGTAGTGGTTGGAACAGGAGGTTACGGAAATACCTTCTTCTTATCCACCAACGCCATGACTTCAAACGGATCGGCAGCCATTCAGATGTATAAAAAGGGCGCTTTTTTTGCTAACCCTGCTTACGCTCAGATTCACCCTACCTGTATTCCCGTTCACGGAGAATTTCAGTCGAAACTTACCCTGATGTCAGAATCGCTTCGTAATGACGGTCGCATTTGGGTTCCAAAGAGAAAAGAAGATGCTGAAGCAATTCGTGCCGGCAAACTGAAGCCAACCGATTTAAAAGAAGATGAGCGCGATTATTTCTTAGAAAGAAGATATCCTGCTTTCGGAAACCTGGTTCCCCGTGACGTGGCTTCACGTGCATCAAAAGAAAGATGCGATGCCGGTTATGGCGTAGGAAACACCGGTTTGGCTGTTTACCTCGACTTCGAAGCTTCGATTAAACGTCTCGGCGAAGATGTGGTTCGTGCCCGTTATGGCAACCTGTTCCAGATGTACGAAAAGATTGTGGACGACAATCCATATAAAACCCCGATGATGATATATCCTGCCATTCACTATACCATGGGAGGTATCTGGGTCGATTATGAACTACAAACATCCGTAAAAGGATTGTTCTGTATAGGTGAGGCTAACTTTTCCGATCACGGAGCCAATCGTCTGGGAGCCTCCGCATTGATGCAGGGTCTGGCCGACGGATATTTCGTATTGCCTTACACCATTCAGAATTATCTGGCCGATCAGATTCAGGTTCCGCGTTTCAGCACCGACCTTCCTGAATTCGAGGAGGCAGAAAAGGAAATCAGCGAAAAAATCAAAAGAATTATTGCCATTCAGGGTAAACGTTCAGTAGATTCTATTCACCGTGAATTGGGTCTGATCATGTGGGATTTCGTAGGTATGGGTCGTAATAAAGAAGGATTGGAACACGCACTTGAGAAAATCAAGGAAGTAAGAAAAGAATTCTGGACCAATGTTTTTGTTCCCGGAAAGGCTGAAGATTTGAATGTGGAATTAGAAAAAGCTTTGCGCGTAGCCGATTTTATTGAGATTGGCGAGCTTATGGCACGCGACGCACTGATGCGTGAGGAATCATGCGGTGGACACTTCCGCGAAGAATTCCAGACGGAAGACGGCGAAGCGCTTCGTAACGACGAGGACTTTGCTTTTGCCTCCTGCTGGAAATTCAACGGAGAGGGAGAAGAGCCTGCATTATTCAAAGAAGTATTAGCATATGAATTCGTGAAACGTCAACAACGCAATTACAAAGCATAAAACAGCATCATGGAAAAAAGTATCAATATAACGCTTAAAATCTGGCGTCAGGCAGGTCCGAAAGCCAAAGGCAAATTCGAGACCTACAAATTAGATAATGTTTCAACCGACAGTTCATTCCTGGAAATGCTGGACGTGCTGAACGAAAAACTTATCAAAGAGAGAAAAGAACCCATCGTTTTCGACCACGACTGTCGCGAAGGTATCTGCGGTATGTGTAGCTTATACATCAACGGACATCCGCATGGAATGGACGGAGAAACAACCACCTGCCAGCTTCACATGCGTCGCTTCAAGGACGGTGAAACCATCACTGTAGAGCCATGGCGTTCAACAGGATTCCCGGTATTAAAAGACCTGATGGTCGACCGTAGTGCATTCGACAAAATCATTCAGTCGGGTGGTTATGTTTCGGTAAACACCGGCGGTATTCCTGACGGGAATGCTATCCCTATCCCAAAAGATAAAGCCGATGAAGCCATGGATGCAGCTTCCTGTATCGGATGCGGTGCCTGCGTTGCTGCCTGTAAAAACGGTTCAGCCATGTTGTTTGTGGCCGCTAAAGTAAGTCAGTTTGCCCTGTTACCACAAGGTCGCATCGAAGGTGCTGCACGTGCCAAAGCGATGGTATCGAAAATGGACGAATTAGGATTCGGGAACTGTACCAACACAGGTGCTTGCGAAGCTGAATGTCCGAAAGCTATTTCTATCTCGCATATCGCAAGACTGAACAGGGAATTCCTGAGCGCTAAATTCAAAGACTAAATCCATCAGGCGGTAATATCCGCCCGGATTTAATATTTACATAAATGTTCAAATGAAAAGGGGTGTTTTGAGAAATTCAAAATGCCCTTTTTTTACCATAAACAACCTGCATCAATTATAATTTATCTCTTATCGAGACCATCCAAAATAAAAATGCTCTTAATGGCATAACCTTTAAGAGCATTATAAATAAAGAGTAAATATCTTATGATTATTTCAATTCATCTGAAGTATATGCTTTCGGCAATTTTCTCAAATTGTACTGCGACGCCATGATCTCGCCGTAAGCCCCGGCGGAACGAAGTGCGATGATGTCTCCGCGTTTGGTCTGATTCATATAGTAATCTTTTACAAAGACATCGGACGATTCGCAGATCGGACCTACCACGTCGTATTTTTCTTCCTGTATATCTGAAGACAGATTTTCGATACGGTGATAAGCCTGGTACAAGGCAGGACGAATAAGCTCTGTGAAGCCCGCATCCAGAATCACAAATTTCTTTGAAGTTCCTTCTTTTACATACAACACTTTGGATATGAGACTACCACATTGGGCTACGATGGAACGACCCAATTCAAAATGCAGCTTTTGTCCGGGACGTAAGGTCAGGTGATCTCTGAAAACCTTAAAGTAAGATGCAAATTCAGGAACAGGAAAATGATTCGGGTGTTCATAATTGATTCCCAATCCTCCGCCCACATTAATATTCTCCAACTTGATTCCGTTGGCCTCAAATTGATCCTGCAATTCGTTCACCTTTACACATAAGTCCTGAAAAGAACTCATGTCGGTTATCTGCGAACCTATATGAAAATGAATACCGAGAAGTTTGATGTTTTGCAGACTTTTTACAATTTGCATTACCTTATCCAACTCGGAAAGATTGATGCCGAATTTATTCTCATTCAGACCGGTAGTGATATAGTGATGCGTATTTGCGCTTACATTGGGGTTGATACGTAATGCCACTCCGGCAATTTTTCCTTTACCAGTAGCGAGTTCGTTGATGACTTCCAACTCCGGAATAGACTCTACATTAAAGCAAAAAATATCATTGTCGAGTCCCAGATTGATTTCCCAATCGGCTTTCCCGACTCCGGCAAACACAATCTTTGAAGGAACAATCCCCGCATCCAGTGCAGCCTGTACCTCTCCGCCGCTTACGCAGTCAGCTCCCAGTCCTGCCTCCTTTATCACCTTTAACACCTGAGGATTCACATTGGCCTTCAGGGCATAGTGTACCTCGAAAGGTTGCTCGTAAACCTGACATCTTATTTCATCAAGAGAAGCGCGTAACACTTCCAGATCGTAATAATAAAAAGGAGTGGGTATTTCCCTGAATTTATCTACAGGGTATTTTGCTTTGATCATACTATTCTTGATAATATAAAACCATATAAGTCATATAAGTTACATATAAGCTTTTAAACGATAATGTAATCTAAATTCATCATCAATTTATAACAATGTATTCAACAACAAAAACTTATATGCAACTTATATGACTTATATGGTAATAATAATTAATTAAAAAGTGAAGCACTCAACGCTTTCAAAGCAGCCTTCTTATCTGAAGCTTTCACTAAGAAAGACACATTATAGTTGCTGCCTCCGTAAGAAATCATCCTTACAGGAATTTCTTTCATGGCATTCACCACTTTCGACTGGAAGCCAACATTATCAGGCTGCAAGTCGCCAACCACACAAATAATCACCTGATCGCTGTCGACCGAAACGGTTCCCAGTTTCTTCAGATTATCCAGAATTTCATTCAAATGTTTGGTATTGTCAATGGTTACCGAAACTCCCACTTCAGAAGTAGTTACCATGTCAATCGGTGTCTGGTATGATTCGAAAATTTCGAATACCTTTCTCAGGAAACCATAAGCCAACAGCATTCTGCCGGACTTAATCTTAATAGCTGTAATGCCGTCTTTCGCTGCAACTGCCTGAATCGATCCCTTATTGCTTTTTAAAGAAATAAGGGTTCCTGCTGCTTTTGGCGCCATTGTATTCAACAGTCGTACCGGGATATTGTTCAGTTTGGCAGGTAAGATACAGGTTGGATGCAGAATCTTCGCTCCAAAATAAGCCAGCTCAGCAGCTTCTTCAAAGTTCAGGTAAGGCACCGGCTTTGTACCCTCCACAAAACGGGGGTCATTATTGTGCATGCCATCAATATCTGTCCAGATCTGAATTTCTTCTGCTTTTACAGCAGCACCAATCAGTGATGCTGTGTAATCACTGCCACCACGTTGCAGGTTATCAATTTCGCCATAGAAATTTCTGCAAATATAACCTTGTGTGATATAATAAGTTATTCCCGGGTTTGCCTCAAGTTGTTTAGCAATATTTTCAGCAATATAGGCAGTGTCGGGTTCTGAATTCTTATCAATACGCATGTATTCAAGAGCAGGAAGCAATACTGAGCTCTCCCCTTTTTCCTGCAGATAAATATGGAACATGCCGGTTGAAATCAACTCGCCCTGAGCTAAAATAGCTTTCTCCTCAAAAATAGTAAATACTGATTTTGAAAAGGTTCGCAAATACTCAAAATATTCTTTTATCAACTTATGCGCATCAGCTTTGTACATTTCCACTGCATAGAGTTCATCTATAACTTCCACGTACTTCTGCTCTAAAACGTTGATGCGTTCCATGGCTCCCGAAGTGTTGTTCTTGTAATAATAATCGGCAATTTCAACCAAACTGTTGGTTGTTCCCGACATAGCAGACAGGACTACAATTTTCTGATCACCGTCGCAAATCAACTGAGCAACATCTTTAATTCTTGCGGCAGAACCTACGGACGTCCCACCGAATTTCAATACTTTCATTTTGAGTATATTAATTGGATTAAGTAAATTTGGCTACAAAAGTAATATTTTTTTCGCAATTAAGCATCATTTGCCGTTTAAACGAAATTTATCTAAATTTGCAGAAAACACAGCTGTAAATATGATTAAGAAATATTCGTTTTTTCTTTTCATGCTGATACTTCTGACAACTCCGGCATATGCTGCTGAGTCATGGATCAGAATAAATCAACTTGGTTATCTTCCCGAAGACAATAAGAAAGCATTATTCTTCAGTGAATCTGAGGTGAAAATCACAAATTTCACCCTCTATGATGCATTGACAGATGAACCGGCTATCACGCTCAGCACAGTAAAGTCTTTTGGTGTATTTGACAAATTCCTGACCAACTATGAACTTGATTTCAGCTCCTTTAAGAATGAGGGTGCCTTTTACATAAAAACGGGAAACATTCTCTCACCAATATTGTATATCAACCGGAATATTTATGTAGGCAGCACAGCGAAACTGATTGATTTTATGCATTTGAATCAAAGCGGCAACAAGAGTAATGATTTATCAGTCAGCGCAACGGCAACTTTTGAATTGTTATTCAGTTATCATCAAAACCCAAAAGTTTTCGGAGATCAGTTTGACTACAGCAGAAACAACAAGACTAACGGAATTCCCGATATCATTGATGAAGCAAAATGGCAACTAGATGCTTTGATTGGCAAAGATTATAGTCAGGTTCCTGTTTCACAGGCGGGAAAACTTATTGCAGCCTTTGCTTTCGGGGCGGATGTCATGAGTAATTTTTACCCTACCTATGTTGACAGTTTGCATCAGAAGGCAATCGACCTGTATTTTTCCGCCAAAAGCAAGATAACAGGTTCTGCTAAGAATCCGGAACAACACTCGGGTTGCCCTGAGGAGGGAAACTGGAAAGATGATATGCAGCTGGCTGCCACGCAGTTATATTTTTTGACTTACCAACCGGAATATCTGAACGATGCCGTTGACTTCGGAGCTGCCGAACCTGTACCTCAATGGCTTTTTACAACATGTGACAAACCGGGTCAGTTTTACCCATTCATCAACTGGTCTCCAATTCAGCTTTCGCAAATTGAAAACCCTCTGATCAAAAAGAATTACATTCAGAACATCTACATTACCCTCCAAAGAGCACAAATGATTGCCAGAGACAATCCGTTTCATGTAGGCATAAATTTTTCTCAACAATCAAACTATAAAATTGTTGCATTGCACAACCTTTGTCACATCTACAGAGGTATTACCGGCGACAGCACTTTCGTTGAGATGGAAGAAGCACAGAATGACTGGATTTACGGACGTAACCCATGGGGCATTAGTATGGTAAAAGGAGGGAGCACACAGCCCGTTGGACTTTCGAACGGAGCAATCAGCAGGTATTGCCTTGAACAACAAGGAAATGAGATTCCTATATCCAACAATCCTTTTGAAAGGTTTCAAACCGATTGGGCTATTTACGGCAATGGTGATATTGATAACGATGCTACCCATCAAAATAAAACTGATGGAACAGCTTCACTGATACATTTAGTGGCATCGCGACAAGCCAAAGGTAAAAAACAGGATTTCTTTGATCACAACAGCTATGATCGTGGAGGTATTAGTCGTTTTAACCCAGAGAAAAAACAAATAGCCCTGATTTTTTCAGGGCATCAATATACCGACGGTTACAGAAAAATAAAAGCGGCACTGGACAAGCAAAAGATAAAAGCAGCCTTTTTCTTCTCTGGCGACTTTCTTCGCAAAACAAAAAACCGGCAAATCGTAAAAGATTTACTGGACAAAGGTCATTATATCGGTCCGGCAACGAATCACTTCGAACCATTGGCTCAATGGGAAAATCCTGATTTTGTACGTACAAGGAGAAATGCTTTTCTGCTTGATTTAAAGGAGAATTATGCTGCCCTGAAGAAAGCAGGCATTGATAAACAGCAAGCACCTTTCTTCAACCCTCCCTTCGAACTTTATAACGATAGCATCAGCAAATGGTGTAAAGAAGTTGGAATTTATGTTTTGCGCTCTACGCCCGGTACCTATTCGAATCTCGATTATACTTTTCCTGAAATGAGGGAAAACTATTATTCAACCAAGGAAATTATTGATCAGATCATGCGGGTAGAGGCAAGTCAGGGTCTGAACGGATACATTCTGCAATTTAATTTCGGAACCAACCCCGGAAGAAAAGATAAATTATACAATGTTCTATCAACCATGCTTGGCAATCTTCAAAAAATGGGATATGAATTTGTAGACTTGTATACCGCTACCGGTGTAGTAGCAAAGCCGGAAGTTGCCGTAAAATCAAAGAAAAAGAGGCCATAAAAAAAGCCATCCTTTTTCACATAAATGAAATGAATGGCTTTGTTGAGGGTGGAAAACGGGGCTCGAACCCGCGACCTTCGGAACCACAATCCGACGCTCTAACCAACTGAGCTATAACCACCATGTTTTTGCGCTGCAAAGATAATACAGCAAAAAGTTATATGCAAGCAATTTCGATAAAAAGATTTAAATTTTATATTATTCTTATTCTCAAACACATACTATCATTTTCATGAAATTCCTACTCACTAACGAGCATCTGGAGAGCCAGATTTCAAAGATAAAACAGCACATAAGGCTTTCGATGAATGGTGTCGCAGCAGATTCTATGCGTCAGCACGGATTGATCTACAAAAAAAATTACGGAGTGGCCATTCCCCGCCTCAGAGAAATAGCAGCCGAATTTCCAACGAATCATGATCTTGCACAAAGACTTTGGTTATTGAAGATCCGTGAAACCATGATCCTTGCCACATTAATTCAACCTGCCGGAACATTTACCAAAGAGCAGGCATTTGAGTGGTTGAATGATTGTACAAATTCTGAATTGATCGAGCAAATCAATCTTAATCTGTTCAGACACCTGAAGTATGCTCCCGAACTTGCGATACATTGCATTTCGTCGGAAACGACCAACCATAAAATTGCCGGATACATCCTTGCCCTGAGAATCGCCGGAAACCTGTCGACTGACCTGCAAAGCCGGATCACCATAAAAGCTATTGAGGAAACTGAAACCAATGACATACGCCTTGCAAATTGCATTGCCGGTTGTTTGGCTAGATTTTGCAGAAAAGACACTGATACTGCCATGGGAATATTTGAATCAATACAGCATTTCAACATTAGCGATCTGAACGGAAAGAAACTTATTTACGAATCAGTGAAACATGAATTAATTTTTTTAGGGATATTGGATGAAAATTTCTGAAAAATAGCTTATCTTTGTGTGTTTTTGTAAGGTTAAATGAAAGAAGAAAACATCCCCGCAATCAATATTTTCAAAGAGTATCTGGCAAAGCATAAGCACAGGAAAACTCCTGAAAGATTTGCCATCCTTGAAAAAATATATGCCTTTGAAGGACATTTTGATGCGGAAACTTTGTTTGAAAGCATGCAAAACGAATACAGGGTAAGTCTGGCTACTGTTTACAATACCCTGGATTTACTTTTGGAATCAGGGCTGGTAATCAAGCATCAATTCGACGGGCTTTCAGCACAATATGAAAAAGCACTGGGCTCTAATATCCACAATCATTCAGTATGCATCGTGTGTGGAAAAGTCAAGGAGTTTACCGATAAAAAAATCAGAAAAGCAATCCAATCGAAAGAGTTTGCTAATTTCCAAAGCACACATTACTCCCTCTATATTTACGGAGTAGGTAAAAAATGTAGTAAAAAATAAAATATAAGCATCATATAACTCCCGGGAAACAGTTTAAACAATTATTTTCCGGGAGTTTTAACGGACAACATAAATCATTACAAGCAAATGAAAGTAGACGTATTATTAGGACTCCAGTGGGGTGACGAGGGAAAAGGAAAAGTCGTTGATGTATTAACCCCCGGATATGATCTGGTTACCCGTTTTCAGGGAGGACCCAACGCCGGTCACACTCTCGAATTTGAAGGTCAGAAATATGTTTTACGCTCTATTCCTTCAGGAATTTTTCAGGGAGATAAAATCAACATTATCGGAAACGGGGTGGTGCTTGACCCTGCCTTATTCAAGGCAGAAGCCGAGGCACTCGAAAAATCAGGTCATCCACTGACAGAAAGATTAAAGATCTCCAAAAAAGCACATTTAATCCTGCCGACACACCGTTTGCTTGATCAGGCATATGAGTCGGCCAAAGGAGCCGCGAAAATCGGAACAACCGGAAAAGGAATAGGCCCTACCTATACCGACAAAGTAAGCCGCAACGGCGTAAGAGTAGGTGATATTCTTCTTAATTTCAACGAAATATATCAGAAAGCCATTGCCCGTCATAAAGAAATTCTATCACAATACAACTTTGAATACGATCTTCCCGCCCTCGAAAAAGAATGGTTTGAAGGCATAGAATACATTCGGAAATTCGAACTGATTGACAGTGAACATCTCATCAATCAGGCTTTAAAGGCAGACAAAAAAGTGCTGGCAGAAGGAGCTCAGGGAACCATGCTTGATGTTGACTTCGGTTCCTATCCATTCGTTACATCTTCCAATACTATTTGCGCAGGAGCGTGTACCGGTTTGGGAGTCGCTCCCCGCAACATCGGCGAGGTGTATGGTATTTTCAAAGCATACTGTACCCGTGTGGGAAGCGGTCCTTTCCCCACCGAATTGTTTGATGCTACCGGTGACCTGATGCGCAAAAACGGCAATGAATTCGGATCCGTTACCGGTCGTCCGCGTCGTTGCGGCTGGGTGGATCTTGTTGCCCTGAAATATGCTGTAATGATCAACGGAGTTACTCAGCTTATCATGATGAAAAGTGATGTGATGGATGCTTTTGAAACCATTAAAGCCTGTGTAGCCTACAGAATAAACGGGGTAGAAACAGAGCAATTCCCCTACTCTATTGAAGGCGATATTGAACCTGTATATGTTGAATTGCCCGGATGGCAGACCAACATGACCAAAATGCAATCGGAAGATGAATTCCCCGAAGAGTTCAATGCGTATCTCGACTTTCTGGAAGCAGAACTTGAAGTCCCCATCAAAATTGTTTCAGTAGGACCCGACAGAGCCCAGACCATTGTAAGATAAAAAAGGTTACCCATGAAATTTCAGGAAAAATGAATTAAATCTAACACTATATGGAAGGAAATATTGTTGTTATTGTATCATTTCTTGCAGTTTTCAACTTAGTTCTTCTTTCTGTTATCAGTTGGTTCAGATCCATTAAAAATCCTGCTTATTTCTGGTTAGCGTGGATATTCTTTCCACCGGCACTGGCGATATTAAGTAATGTCATTATTTATCAGGATTCAGGAAACATCATTTTATATCATATCTCATCTTTCCTTAATGTTTCGTGGGGAGGGTTTCTATACTTGTTTATTCATAGTCTGAGAAATCCTGAATTGCGAAAATTACATTTCGACTGGCGATTTTTTATTCCTTCCCTGTTATATATCCCATACATTGTGCTGACCATCATTGATCCCTGGTGGGCCGCCGACAGCATATCAAAAGCACAGGATAACCAGCTGAATTATTTTACCCTGCTTTACAACCTGATTATTTGTTTATATGCCATCGTCATCAATATCATTTTATTGATTGGAGAATATCGGGAAAAACCCTCAGCAATCAAGGAGATGAACAAGGCAAAATCCGAAAGGAAAGAAATGCTTGCCATAATGCTGATTCTGCTACTCTGTGCATTTGTACCTTTTCTGATCAATGCCGAAATAGAGTACATTATTTTATATATGCCTGTATTCGGACAGATCTTTTTCATCTACATGTTCTTAAGGCTTTCGCAATCAACTTCAGTAATGATTCGAAATACCTATGAGAATCTCATCTCTGTTCAGGAATCTACAACAATTGCTAGCAATCAGACAAAATACGCCTCCATCCGCATTGAGGAAGATAAGGTCTGTAAGATCATTCAGGAAATCACCGATTTAATGGACAATGAAAAACCCTATATCGCAATGAACTATAGTATCTCCGACATGTCGAAGAAACTTGATATCCTCCCGAACATCCTTTCAATGGTCATTAATACAAGATTCAACACCAACTTTCCCGATTTTATCAACAGTTACAGGATACAACACGCCCTCAACCTGTTAACCGTTTTCGAAGAGCGAAATCTGACCATCGAGAGTGTTGCCTACGAAAGCGGTTTCAGCAACCGGACCAGTTTTTATAATGCATTTAAAAAACAGACCGGAAAATTGCCTTCTGAATATATCAAAAGAAATGGAAGCTCCACATGAGTAGCAGCTCCATTTCTTCATGACAATATTTATTACTGAATTTTCTGTACTTTGTTTGATTCGGTAATAATCACGAGATCTTCGCCTGACATATCCATATCCACAACAGTGGCATCCACATCAACCGTTTTAACCATTTTACCTGATTTTGCATCCAACACCAAAATCTGATTTGTCCAGTTTTTCTTTACTCTCAATCCACTTGCCAGATATACATATTTCTCTCCTGCCACAAGAAACTTTCCGTGCGATACTTTTGTTGCGAGTGTTGACCCCATCCCCGGGTACCGCACACCCCTCAGATCAGGAGTACCTATCTTTTTGTTATATTCCCATAGTTTTTTACCTTTTGCATTGAATGAAAGTACCGAACCATTAGTGGCAACAAACAATTGAGAGCTGTTTTTTACGAGTGAACTAACACCGGTCTGCCCGTTAACATCTACAAAACTATCCCATTTTTTATCCAGGTCTTCATTTATACCGTATAATCTCGCCGTTCCCTCTTTAGTATTCCTCTTTCCGACAGGTGAGTTGGCAACAAAAATCAGATTACTGAAACTTAAAGGAGCAACGGTCATCACCGGGAGTGATTGCATCATACCGTATTGCTCCTTGCTTTCCAATATCTTACCATCTGTACTTATCTTAGTCAGCTTAAATGGTGCTGCATTGATGATTGCATTATTATTAATTAATGGCTGATTGGGGATAGCATGTTCTTTGATTGACTTTCCTAAAAGAAATTTTTCGTTGCAATAGGTTTGTGTTTTCAATCTACCGGTAGCAATATCGAATGTATAAAGGGAATCATTACTCGAAACAGCAATAATATTTTCTCCAATCGCCGGTGATGAAAGTTTAGAATTAGCTTTCAATTTTGTAGTCCATAGTTCAGTTCCACTCAAATTGAATCTTCCAACTGTTAATTCACTAAAAAAAACTTTGTCCCACAGAGACGCAAAAGCACTGAGCAACTGACCTTTTTTCCCTTCATAAAGATAAGAAGTATAAACAATTCCCTGCTTATCAACTTCAATCAAACGATAAGTGGTTTCCGCAAGAGGCTTCTCCCACAAAACGCTCATATCTGCAGCATTCAAAGCCGCGATTCCCTGCTGCCCGGCCACAAATACAGTTCCTTTATCGACCCTTAAAGATGTATAATTCCCGATATTCAGATTCTGAGAAAATAAATTTACCGACGAAAATACCATCACCAGTAATACTGAGATTTTTAACATACATGTTTTCATAATGACATAAAATTTTAGTTTAAAGTTTGATTATTTCAACAATCCACAACAAAAATATATCTTTAGAAGAGCAGTTCTGTTAATATTTATAAATACTGACAAGAAAATATTTTGCACAGCTATTTCATTCATTGCCAAATAATTTATAAAAAAACTGCCATAATCATTATAATTATGGCAGTTCTGATTCAATTATCGATTTATGACATTCCTACAATTTTCGTATCCTGATATTCCTGAATTTCACTACCGATCCGTGTCCAAGGAATCCGATATGTCCTTTTTCATTCAACACTCCGGGATGACTTTTCTTATCTTTTGGTCCGTCCTTTGTTGCTTCCCGCAGATTTCCATCCAGAATCACCGTTCCATTCAGAGTAATTTTGATATTATCGCCATTAGCAATAACTTCCTGATAATTCCACTCACCTACAGGCTTCAGATAGCCACGCAAAGCCGGAATTATCCCGTAAACCGATCCATGGTACTGATATTCTTTTAATTTGCTATAGATTGGCGCGTCATTATCCAGAATCTGCAACTCCATTCCCACATAGGCAGCATCGCCTTCCATAGGCGTTCTGATCCCCAGTCCGTTATTAGCGCCGGGAGTCAACTGAAATTCAAACCGGAATACAAAATTTCCAAATTCATCTTTAGTATAGAGATTTCCTCCGAAAGATTTTGAAGGATAAATCACGATGTTGCCATCCTCAACCACATAATCGGTGGTATTACCAGTCCATTTGTGCATATCAGTACCATCAAACAACACTTCATACCCTTCATCAACCTCCTCTTTCGACAATTTAAATGGCTCAGGGCGTACCAACTCCTTTACATAAATATCACGATAGGCTACTTTGCTACCATGTGCCTGCAATTCAATTTCGCCAAATGAGAAAAGCGGTTGTTTCCTGTCCCAGTAGTTCTCCATAATTACATTATTCACAACCAGTTCCCCATTGAGATAAACGGTAACCCTTTCGCCAATCAATTTAATATGGAAAGTATTCCAGTAGCCCAATTTTAAATCAGCCACTTTCAATGGTTTATCCTGATTGAGTTTATTATTGTACAAACCTCCGGAGCCCACCTGAGCACCAACTTTTACACGGGCTGTATCCCAAATCTGCACCTGCGGTGTGCCGCGCAAATAAATCCCGGCATCTGGTTCATCACCCGGATAGAGTTTCCAGTCGACGAACATTTCAAAATCGCCATAAACTTTATCTGTACAAAGATTCTTGCCTTTTCCGGTAAATATCAACTCACCATTTTCAATTTTCCAACTGGCGGCTATTTCCTCATCTGCTTTTGCCTGTGCCTTTGCTAGTTCCTCTTTAGTCATTTTAGAACGTACAACCGGATTCTCGACAAGTCCCTTCCATCCCCACAAATTTTTACCATTAAAGATAGGCTGATATCCTCCCGATTGTGAATTTTCGTTCAGATATTTCAGGATAGCATCTCTCTGATAGCCTGCATCCGGATTATTAACTTCCTGCATGACTCTTTTTAACAAGCGGGTAGTTTTATCACCTGCAAGGGCCTTATTATCCAGCACAATACTCATGATCGACTGACAAGTCACTTCTTTAAGTTCCTGCACATCAAGGTAAGGTTCAATAAAATTCAGTGCCTGAAATGTTCCGGTCTGACCAGCCAGTTTAATAATTTGCTTCTTTTGCGCATCATTTTTCGCATAAGGCATTATCTCTCTCAAAAACAAAGCACGTACTTCTCCTTTTTGATCGTTTGAAGTATTAATAAGATTAATTACAGCCTGCAGCGATTTTGATGCCATTTCCGGATCAGTACTGCTTTTAAGAATATCAATCAGAGGATAAATCACATAGAAATTCTTTGATTTAGTCAGCACCATAAATGCTGCATCTTTTAATCTGCCTTCAGTGCTGGCGTAATCTTTTGCAACACGATCAATAAACTCCCGTGTATCAGCAACGGCAAGAAGCGGATAATAAAGATGACCTGACACCGGCGACTGATTCATTTGCTTTGTTATGATAGTCAATTGTTTTTCTGTGCTATACGAACTCATTGCCGACTTAACTGCCAACTGTAAATCCTGAATATTGCCCGTGCGGGTCTCCTGTTCCAATAATCTGAAAAGTTCCGGAAGCTGCTTCTCTGTTACTACATTTTTCAGGGCTTTTAGTGCTGCTTCCTGAATAGAAGGATCACTACTCCTTACCTGACGAAAGACAAAAGCATTTTGTGCGGTAGCATGACGGGCAGCAAGCAGCTCCAAAGCGATTCTTTTTCCCTCCGGGCTGAAATTATCATATTCCGACACAACTGCAGAAGGGACATCTCCCGATAAGCTCATTAAAGCCGGTTTAATCAAGTCAAGTATCTTCTTATCCTTTTCACTCAACAATGGACTGAGTGCTTTCAGGGCATCTTCACCTCCGATTTTCTGAACAGAATAAATGGCAGCTACCTGTAATTTTTTATCTTTGCTGTTTATAAAAGGAAGTATATCAGACAATTGACGCTTCATATTATTATTGCCTAACCAATAGATAATTTGTTCCTGTAACTCAGGTGTCGATTCACTGAGCTGCTGTACGATAAACTTCAACCCTTTAGTTTCAACAGATGGAGTATAGAAGTCCAATGCGCTACTGATATATGTAATATCGTTCTCCTTAAAAATTTGTTTCAACAAACCTGTTTTATTGATTTTCTTTTCCGACATTAAAATCTTGAGCGCTGTTATTCCAGCCTGATCATTACCGGCTTTTATTGCCCTTTGCAACAATTCCTCTGCTGCCTTAATTGCTTCCGGCGCATCGCCTTTTGCTGCCAGCTTTTCGATTAATCGGGTATAAGCAGCCACAGCGCCTGTTTTTTCATATAAATACCCTGCCTGCTTTGCTTTTTCTTCAAGCGGACGAAGTGATGAACGAGTGCCACAGCTACTGAGAGCAAACAGCAAAACAGTTTCCATTTCTGCTGATGGTTTATTTTTCAGCATCGAGAGTAAAAATGGTTCAGCTTGTTGGTTCCCTGTCTGACCGACAGCATTGGCCATGATCATCTGAAATTCCGGTTTCCCTTTTTGCAATACCGACAACAGTACATCATCAGCTTTCGACAGTTTGATTGCAACAAGGGCCTGTGCCGCAGGAGATGCCAGGTATTTGTCCTGCAAAAATGGTAAAAGCACGTCGATACTTTCTTCTTTTCCGATCTTTTCCAACTGAGCAATAATGAATGCTTTCACTTCAGGAATATCCGTAGCAGAGAGAGCTTTCACATAAGCCTTTGCGGCAACCATCCTTTCCGGCTCCTTATTTGCAACAAAATTCGTCCAGCCGCTTAATGCATATTCAATCACCGCATTAGCTTTTTTTTCAGGCGGAGCCATCATTTGCACCAATTCAAGCAGACCTTCCTCTCCTGTCGAGGTGAGCGCGCTAAGTGTCTGGTTGTAAACCGCCTGATCCGACGCAGGCAATTGTGTCAGAGCATCAGCAATGATGGTTGAAGTTGTCCTGTTCTTAGGCAGTTGTGCCGTCAGCGGAGCGAAAATCAGACAAAGCGTACTAAATATAATAATGAGTTTTTTCATGAGAATGATATGTGTTAATGAAGATTCACTTTGAAATTTAAATGCTCCATGGAGCGCGCATTGGTTGATCGAGCAATCTGTTCGCTTCATCATCATTGATAAACAACTGTTTAACCAGATCAAAATGGAGTGTTCTGTTCAAACGCAATGCGATAACTCCCATATTGACAATGGTACAGGAACGATGTCCGTTCATTTCATTCAGGGCAAATTTTTGTCGGGTCTGAATGCATTCCAGAAAATCAGTCATTTCAGTGCGTGGTTCCGGGAAAGCCGCCAGTTTTCTTTGCCAATCAGGAATGTCGCAAACAAAATTTTTGTACACATTCCCTTTAGGTCCCGAGATATAGTGAGTCTCAGGATTTCCGTAATCCTCACCCCAAAGTACGATCTGACAGCCATCCTCATAAGTATAGGTTATTGAATTCCAAACCCCTACAGCATCAGAATGTTGTTGAGGAGCATTCACCTCCACCTTTACCGGACTGGTATAATCCTTATCCAACAGGTATTGAACAGGGTCGATATAATGTTGCCCCATGTCTCCTAAACCACCTCCATCATAATCCCAATATCCGCGAAACGATGTTGCCACACGGTGCTCATTAAATGGTTTGAAAGGAGCCGGTCCCAGCCACATATTGTAATCCAGTTCTTCAGGGATTGACTGAGGTTCAAGATTTGTTTTACCCTGCCAGTAAAACTTCCAGTTGAATCCTGTGTGTTTACTGATAGTAACTTTCAACGGCCATCCCAACATTCCGCTCTGCACAAGTTTCCTGAGCGGTTTAACAGGAGATCCCAAACCATAGAATGGGTCTTTAAACCTGAACCATGTATTTAAACGGAAGATTCTGCCGTATTGCTGAACAGCTTCCACTACCCTTTTTCCTTCGCCGATCGTACGTGTCATCGGCTTTTCACAGAAAATATCCTTTCCGGCCTTAGCAGCCTCCACCGCCATAATTCCATGCCAGTGCGGAGGAGTGGCAATGTGTACAATATCCACGTTTTTATCAAGAATCAGATCCCTGAAATCATGGTACTGACTAACTTTCCCGGGTAGTTTCCCTGCAGCATTATTCAGGTGCGTTTTATTTACATCGCAAATGGCAACGACGCGCGTTCCGTCATATTTAAAATGATTAACGCCCATATTGCCAACGCCGATAACACCTTTGGTTAACTGATCACTCGGAGGAATAAAACCTCTTCCGAGAACATTACGGGGTACAACAGTAAAGAGCGCGAGACTACTTACTGTTTTTAAGAAATTTCTTCTGTTTGTTTTCATGAAATATAAAAGATTTAATACCTTCAAATGATTCTTTATAAATACATCGCCTGATGTCAATATATGGATACAGGCGGATATATTTCTTAGTCATAAAACATAGGAGTCACAAAGTTAATTAAAAACAAATCAGGATTGCAATAATCTGTCGAAGAAAATTACATTTTATCAATTTTCAAATAAAAACAAAGAAGGTGATTTACAATAAATCACCTTCTTTATTCTTAACAAGTTATTCCCGGAATTTTAATATCTGTAATGCTCGGGTTTGTACGGACCACCTGCATCAACACCAATATAAGCAGCCTGATCGGGAGTCAGTTGCGTCAACCTCACACCCAACTGTGCCAGGTGCAAACGGGCAACTTCTTCGTCGAGATGTTTTGGCAAACGATAAACGTCAATTTCATATTTCTTCGTGAACAACTCAATTTGTGCCAGCGTTTGGTTGGTAAATGAATTACTCATTACAAAGGAAGGATGACCGGTAGCACAACCCAGATTCACCAGACGACCATCGGCCAGCAACAGGATACTATGTCCGTCAGGGAAGATGTACTTATCCACCTGTGGCTTGATATTTACTTTTTGCATACCCGGATAATTCTTAAGTTTTTCCACCTGGATTTCATTATCGAAATGACCGATATTGCACACAATAGCAGCATCTTTCATTTTTTCCATGTGTTCAATGCGGATGATATCCTTATTACCGGTAGTAGTTACAAAAACATTTCCTTCAGCAAGCGCATCTTCTACTGTGCAGACTTCAAAGCCTTCCATAGCAGCCTGCAACGCACAAATCGGATCAATCTCAGTCACCAGTACCCTGGCACCATAAGCGCGCATTGATTTGGCAGAGCCTTTACCTACATCACCATAACCGCAAACTACCACCACTTTACCGGCAAGCATGAGATCGGTAGCACGTTTGATACCATCAGCAAGTGACTCGCGACAGCCATACAGGTTATCAAATTTCGATTTGGTTACCGAGTCATTCACATTGAAGGCAGGAAACAACAAGCTACCACTTTCCATCATTTGGTACAAGCGGTGAACCCCTGTGGTCGTTTCTTCCGAAACACCGCGAATTTCAGCTGCCATGCGTGTCCAGATACCATGATCTTCACCCAACACATTCTTCAGGATGGCATACAACTCTTTTTCATCTTCCCCATCTACTTCTTTATTCAATACTGCAGCATCTTTCTCTGCAGCCACACCTACATGCACCATCATGGTAGCATCACCACCATCGTCGACAATCACATTCGGGCCCTGATGACCTTCAAAGGTGAGGGCTTGCAGGGTACACCACCAATACTCTTCAAGGGTTTCGCCTTTCCATGCATAAACAGGCACACCGGCAGCAGCTATGGCAGCAGCAGCATGATCCTGTGTAGAGTAGATATTACAACTGCACCAGCGAACCTCTGCGCCCAATTCCACCAAGGTTTCAATCAATACGGCCGTCTGAATGGTCATATGCAGTGAACCCATTATCCGGGCTCCTTTCAGAGGTTTTTCCACGCCAAATTTTGCACGCAGGGCCATCAGACCGGGCATTTCTTTTTCGGCCAGTTCAATTTCTTTTCTACCGAAATCAGCTAAAGACATATCAGCTACCTTATAAGGTAAATTACTGAATAAAGGGGATGAACTCATAAATTTATTTAATACTTTGTTATTTAACATTTTATCTTCTTTCATTTGAACGACATGCTATGTACCAGCATTTCATTCAACCGAATGAATATTTTTTCTAAAACGGATGGCAAAGATACAAAAATTCGATGGAATAAATTATCTTTGCTTTTGAAAATCACACATATGTTAACCGATGTTCATAGTCATAAGGTGAATTCAGGAGATGTTCGCACCATCTACAACATTCAGATCAACGACCACCCGGTAAGTTTACCTCATGGTTCGAATATCTTATTTTCGGCAGGCATACATCCGTGGGATGCCGGGAATATCAGGTCAGCATGGCTTGATAATATGGGAATAATGCTCAATTTCGAACAACTTGTCGCGCTCGGAGAATGTGGTCTGGACAAGAATTCACCAGCCCCATTTGAAAAGCAACTGGAAGTTTTCGAGCTACAAATCAAACTTTCCGAATCGCACAAAAAACCAATGATGATTCACTGCGTCGGGTCTTTCAACGAACTGATAAACCTTCGCAAAGCGCTTAATCCAAAACAACCATGGATCATTCACGGTTTCCGTGGAAAACCCGAACTGGCTGATCAACTGATCAGGGCCGGACTCTACCTTTCTTTCGGTGAGTTTTTCAATCCCGACAGTGTGATCATAACTCCCAATGACAGGATACTGGTTGAAACCGACGAGAGTGAAATGAGTATAGAAGACATCTGCCAAAGAATATCAGCATTGAAACAGTGCCGCGCTGAAGATTTAATGGCGGCGGAACTTATCTTCAGGTTTTAGGAATAATATCCTGCTCAAAAAAAACAATTTAACATTCAATAAATTACGTAAAGGATTTCGATATAATTTTTTTTGTACATTTGCGGAGTTAAATTAATTTGATTTTTCTCCAATTCAATATTCCCTGATGAAAAAAATAATCCTGACGCTATTTGTTCTGACAAACCTGATTTCCACTTCTGCACAATTAAAAATCAATTCCGAGATGCTGAAATTAAACAATGTTTTCAGCGTGATCTCGAACCTGTATGTCGACAGCATTAACGAAAAGAAACTGGTAGAGACTGCCATTATAGCTACACTTAAAGAGCTTGACCCTCATTCGTCCTACATCGCCAAAGATGAAGCTGAAAGAGTAAATGAACCATTGGAAGGCAGTTTTGAGGGAGTCGGAATTCAATTTCAGATTTTTGAGGACACTATTTTAGTCGTTCAAACCATCGCCGGATGTCCTGCCGAGAAAGTCGGGGTAATGCCGGGAGATCGCATCATCACCATCAATAATGTACCGATGGCCGGCAAAAAAATACAAAACTCGGATGTGATGAAAAAACTCCGCGGTCCGAAGGGCTCGGAGGTAGAAGTACAAATTGCCAGACGTGGAAAAACTGATTTAATGCTATTCAAAATCATCCGTGACAAAATCCCTATCAATACAGTTGATGCGGCATACATGATCGATCACGAGACAGGTTACATTAAAATCAACAACTTTGGAGCAAAAACGGCTGATGAATATCGTGAAGCCTTCGTCAAACTAAGAAAATCAGGAATGAAAAATCTGATACTAAGTCTGCAGGGCAACGGAGGTGGTTATCTGAACGCAGCCATCGAACTTGCCGATGAGTTTCTGGGCAGAAATCAGTTGATCGTTTATACCGAGGGCTTACGACAACCCAAAACCGTAGCAAACGCAAGCGCTTTGGGATCCTTTGAGCAAGGCAAACTGATTATTCTGGTTGATGAGTATTCGGCTTCAGCCAGTGAAATCGTATCAGGAGCTGTTCAGGACTGGGACAGAGGAATTATCATCGGCAGAAGGACTTTCGGAAAAGGATTGGTACAGCGACAAATTCCACTTACCGACGGCTCGCTGCTCCGGCTAACAACCTCCCGTTATTATACCCCGACCGGAAGGTGCATTCAGAAATCCTATAAAGACGGAGTCGATAAATACCAGAAAGATCTCGCAGAAAGGTATGATCACGGAGAGATGCTGCATGCCGACTCCATCCATTTCCCCGATTCACTGAAATATCAGACACTGATGTTGAAAAGAACGGTTTACGGAGGAGGAGGAATTATGCCCGACATCTTTATTCCGATTGACACCACCCGTTACACTGAATATCATCGTAAAATAGTTGCACAGGGTGTTGTGAATAAGGTAATTGTTCAATATATCGACAAAGAAAGAGATAAACTTAAAAAGAAATACCACGATTTTGAGAAATTCTATACCAGTTTTGTTATTGAGGAAAAGATTTTTGAAAAACTGAAGGATGTAGCCATAACCGAAGGTATAACATTTAATGAAGAGCAATTTATTAAATCAAAAGAGCTGATTTCACTACAACTGAAAGCACTCATCGCCCGCGATCTTTGGTCGGTGAACGAATATTACCGTATCATGGATGCAGAAAACGAGTCGTTGCAGAAAGCCATTCAGTTGCTGAATACGCCGGGGGCTTATGAAAAGATAATTAATTAACATCAGGAAAGTTGCCAGAGTGGTCGATTGGGTCGGTCTCGAAAACCGATGAGCGGGTAACTGCTCCGTGAGTTCGAATCTCACACTTTCCGCATCCGGGAATTATTTGCTCATCAACGGCATGTTCAGTTATCTTTGTATATTTTTAATGACTAACTATATATCACAACATTATATTGAGATTATCGGAGCAGGCCTTAGTTTGATCTACCTCTATCTTTCCATCAAACAAAAAATCGGCCTCTGGATTTTCGGTTTTTTATGTTCGGCACTTTACATTGTTGTTTTTTTTAACAGTAAATTCTACGCGGATATGTCACTTCAGTTTTATTACCTTGGAGTGAGCGTTTACGGATGGGTGAGCTGGAAATCAGGAAAATTACATACCGGAAAAGAACTACCAATTAAACGGGTGAATATCAGGCAAACAATCTTCTTATCTGCCTTCACTATTGCAATTTTCTTTATCTATTTTTTCATTCTTGCGCAGTACACCGACTCTCCCCTACCGGTAGCCGACTCATTCACCACCGCACTCAGCATTACCGCTACCTGGATGCTCGCAAAGAAAATGATTGAACATTGGATACTTTGGGTTGTTGTGGATGCAGTATCGGCCGGACTATATTTTTACAAGGAATTATATCCAACCGCCATCTTATTTATTATCTACACTATCATGGCTGTAGCAGGTTATGTCGAGTGGAAAAAAGAAACAGAAAAAGTCCGGGCTAAGATTTCCCTGTAACCGGATTGTAAGATTTAATTAAATCAAAAAGATTGGTGCTTAATAAAAGAAATAATATCTTTGGAGAAATTTTTCAGGCTTATGTACTGAATCTCAAAACAAAACTACATTTCGTTGATATTATAAAAATCTAAATGGATATTTCGGAAAAGGAAATCATATTACAACTCAAAAGAGGGGAAGAAATTGCATACAGGCATTTGTTCGACCACCATTATCAGGTGCTGTGCCGGATTGCCAATGAATTTCTCAAAGATGATTTTCTGTCCGAAACCATCGTGGGAGATGTCATATTTCATCTCTGGGAAAAACGCGAAGAACTCAATATTCAAACCTCACTCAGGGCTTATTTAGTCCGTTCGGTACGTAACCGTTGCATCAACTACCTTCAACAGGAGTATGTCAGAAAAGAAACCAACGATCTGCCTTCAGACGACACTTTACTGTCGACAGGCATTCATTCTGTATCCGATCATTATCCTTTAGCCACTTTACTCGAAAAAGAACTGGAAAATGAAATTATAAAAAGCATTGAGAATTTACCGGAAGAATGTCGTACAGTTTTTGAAATGAGCCGGTTTGAAAATTTGAAATACCTCGAAATTGCTGATAAACTTGGCATATCTGTTAACACGGTGAAATATCACATAAAAAATGCTCTGGCAAAACTCAGTCACGACTTAAACAAGTATCTTATTAGTTTACTGATATTTTGGTTAACATAACAGCACAAAATACAAGAATTAAAATGTTAAAATCACACTCTCTGGAAAAAATATTTCCTATTATCACTACCCATCATACACGTTTAACTGTCCTATAATTAGAAAAAGATGATGATGTATAGATTAACAAACGATAAAAACGCTGACGAGCTGATTGCAGGCTATTTTACTCAGGAGCTTAACACCGAAGAATTAGCAGTGTTACGTAACTGGATAAATACATCAGCGGAAAATAAAGCTTTTTTTGAAAAACAACAGGAAATCTGGTTTTCTGCAATCGGAGCAAGCGACCGCTTACGGTTTGACAAAGAAAAGGCTTATCAACGTTTTCTGACACGAACCGTCATTGCTTCAGAGCAAGGTGCCGGAAAAAAGAAAAATCGTTTTGTACTCACTTTCCAGCGTGCCGCAGCGGCTGCCGCTATACTCATTGCTTTTGCAGGTACAGGATACTGGATGGGAACAGGCCGCATTAAGAGCATGATTGCTGATAATGTAATCGTTGAAGCTCCGCTTGGCTCCAGAACAAAAATGTATTTGCCCGACGGTACTTTGGTTTGGCTGAATGCCGGCTCCAGGATTTCGTATGCGCAGAACTTCGGAGTGGAAGACAGAACAATTGAACTTGAAGGGGAAGGATATTTTGAGGTAACAAAGGATAAACGTATTCCTTTTTTCGTGAAAACCGAAAATATGACCGTCAGAGTACTGGGAACTAAATTTAATTTCAGAAATTATAATGATGAGGTTGAAGCCCGTGTGACTCTTTTGGAAGGAAATGTCCGCGTAAACTGTAAATCCCAAAATAATATTGAAGCTTTTTTAAACCCGAACGAGCAAATTATTCTCGACAAACAAAAATCAACTGCCAGGGTTTTCCACACAAATGCTACTAATGCATCGGAATGGACGAAAGGGCTTATATTTTTCGACGAAGAAAGGTTGGCAGATATTGTGCGTGAACTCGAAAGAAGTTATAATGTAAAAATAAATATCCTCGACGACTCATTACTTACATATCGCTTTTATGGGAACTTCACCCGTACTGAACAGACCATTGAAGAGGTACTTGATGTACTTGCCTCTACAGATAAGTTAAGGTACGAAATGAAGGGCAAGGAAATTTCACTCCGTTTGAAACAGGCTGATTAGCTTTCAAAAAAGAAAATAAAAAAATAAATATAGAAGACCATGAAAAAAGAATACAAAAAATAACACTTACCCTTGCGATGTATATAAATACGAAGAATATGCGCAAACCTTCTGATTCATATACCATCCTCCATTTATTCACATCAAAAAAAGATCCGGAAAAAAGGGTCTGTTTATTCAAATCTAATTTTTAAATCAAATTATTTATGAAAGAAAAAATTAAGGTCATTTTCATGATCTTGGCTTTTCATTGCCTTACCGCTACTGCATTCTCTCAGGCTATCACGCTGAATGTCAACAATGTTACAGTAAAAGATGCCATTGAACAAATCAAGGAAAAGAGCGGATACTCATTCGTTTTTGAAGTAGGCGATTTGGACACAAAGAAGATTATTTCGGTATCGGCCACCCGCAAACCGGTTGAAGAAGTTGTAAAACAAATTCTGGCCGGACAAAATGTTTCCTATGAAATCAGGGACAAAAACATTGTAATAACCCGTCAGAAAGCAGTTGTTCCTCAGCGGTCGAAAACAAAAAAGATTACGGGGATTGTTACCGACACTTCCAATGAACCCATTATCGGAGCAACGGTGGTTGAAGCATCCACAAAAAACGGTACCATCACCGACATCGACGGTCGTTTTACCATGGAAGTTCCCGAACAATCAACTATTCAGGTTTCCTACATTGGATACACACCATCTGAAGTAAAAGTCGGCAACCAGCAAAATCTTCAGATTCAATTGAGAGATGACGTAAAATTACTGGATGAGTTGGTAGTCATAGGATATGGCACTGTACGCAAAAGCGACTTAACCGGTTCTGTAGCAAGCATAAAAACAGAAGAATTAAATCAATCGACCGCTACCCTCGAACAATCACTGATCGGACATACGCCCGGGGTAGAGATAAAACAGACATCAGGTGCTCCCGGTGCAGGCACTACTATACGTGTACGTGGGGTAAACTCTGTTTATGGCGGCGTTGAACCATTATACGTTATCGACGGTTTTCCCGCTTCAAAAGACGTCTACATCAACCCTTCGGATGTGGCATCCATTGATGTACTGAAAGATGCTGCGTCGGCAGCCATCTACGGTTCGCGCGCCTCAGGAGGTGTTGTACTCATCACAACCAAACGTGGTTCGAAAGACAAGACAAAAGTTGATATTGATTATCAGTTCTCCATGCAGGAACTTTCGAAAAAAATCGACATGATGAATGCCGCTGAGTTCAGGCAATTGCATTTGGATGGATATAACAATACCTATTTCGATCATTTACGTATCAACAATATTTACGGAAGTGATGAAGAGAGATGGCTGCATAGCCGTGAGGATGACGAGGCAACACGTAAAGCTAACAATGCAAGCAATACGATGATACTGGCTCCGGACATCATAAACGGCATTTATGATACTGATTGGCAGGATGAAATATTCAGCAGCGCGCCCATGTCGCGTACCAATGTCAACATCTCCGGAGGAAAAGAAGGTCACCGTTATATGTTCAGTTTGGGTTATCTGGATCAGGACGGTATCATTGCTCCATCAACACACAGCAGGATTACTTCGCGATTGAACATGGACATAGATGTAACCAAAAAATTATCCATTGGAGTAAACTCATCCATGTTTTATGTAACAGAACGTACCGTAAAAAGCGACGGTCTTGCTTTTGCTGACGGAATCATCCTTAACACTCTTGGCATGCCTTCACAATATCCTGTTTATAACGAGGATGGCAGTTATGCCACCGGATGGTCGTACAGAAACAGTGCAACAACCTATAGTTTATTCGGAGGTGAAAATCCGGTTGCATTAGCCAATCTGAATCAACAATACTATACCAGATCAAGATATTCATTGAATACGGATTTCAGATACACCATTATGGATGGTTTAATCGCAAAAGTAAATGCAGGTTTGCAAATTGCAGATCAGATTTACCGCTATTACCGTCCGGCAGAAACACTGGGACAATCGAACAACTTACCCGGCGATTTCGAGAACCTGGCCCGTTCGGCCAACAACCGCGACTTCAACACCGACTGGTTGATGGAGGCGACTTTGAGTTATAACAAAACTTTCAGCGGCAAGCACAATATTAATGCTGTAGGAGGATACTCCATGCAGAAAAAAGTATATGATAACATTGATGCCGCCGGACGCGGATATACAAACGACCGTATTCCTGAATTAAGTGGTGCAAACCCTACACCTACCGATGATAACGGAACCTCGGCTGTGACCGACCGCTCTGCATGGTCGCTGATGTCGTACTTCGGTCGCGTAATGTATAATTACGACAGCCGTTATACCATGTCGCTTACTTTACGTACCGATGGTTGTTCTCGCTTCGGGCAGAAAAACCGCTGGGGTTCTTTCCCTTCCTTCTCTGCAGGATGGAATATTTCGAACGAAGAGTTTTTTGAACCGATGGCCGACATACTTTCATTGAAGGTTCGTGGTAGCTGGGGTGTCAGCGGAAACAACAATATCGGCAACTACAGGCACATTCCTTTAATCACCAACGGAACCTATAATTTTGGTTCTACAACTGCCACTTCGTATTATCCTTCTGGCTTTACTGATTTGGAACTGGGATGGGAACGTACCAATCAGACAAATATCGGTCTTGATATGGGTTTCTTCAACGGTCGTGTAAACCTGATTGCCAACTATTATTATAGCGTAACCAATGACTTGTTGTATAACACTACCGTTTCAGCCATGACCGGGTCAACCAACTACTGGACCAACCTTAAAAATGGAGAAGTTTACAACAACGGTTTCGATTTTCAGGTAGATGGAAATATCATCGCCAATAAAGATTTAAAATGGAACGTAGGATTTAATGTCTCGATGAACCGTAACAAAGTAATGGGGCTGGATGATGAAATTACCAGCGTTGGACAGCGTAGTCAGATTACCCATATCACCAGAAACGGTTTACCTGTAGGTTCTTATTATGGAATGGTCAGCGAAGGAATTATCACAGCGGCTGATTACGCCAATATCCTTATCGACAAGGCAAATATAAACACACCGGATTACAAACTGGTTGGTCCTCCGGTAGCTGATTACGCCAATGTTTATAAAGGCGATGTAAAATGGAAAGATGTGGATGGCAATGGCAAGATCACTGAAGATGACCGCGATATTATCGGCAGTAACTATCCTGACTTCACATTCGGTATCAATACAACGCTTAACTGGAAAGGGCTCGCATTCTCGGCCACATTCGATGGTCAGTACGGTGCTGAAGTCATCAACTTCTCCCGCTACTATATCAACAATCTGGAAGGTGGTGTTAACTCGATGACCATATCAAACAACCGCTACCGCGACGAAGCAAATCCCGGAGATGGAACCATGTTCCGTGCCAACAGAGTAGCGAAAAACCTGAATACAAAGTTCTCAACTTATTTTGTTGAAGACGCGTCATTTTTCCGTTGTACCAATATATCACTTGGCTATACGATTCCTCAGAATACTTTGCTCGAAAATCTAACTATTAGCCGGTTATATGTGTATGGCTCGGTGGATAATGCTTTTATGCTGACTGACTATCTGGGCTATAATCCCGACGTGGATTATAATTCAGGAAACTTAACCCCCGGAATCGACTTTGGGACTTATCCCCTGGCACGTACCATTAGTGTTGGCGTAAAACTTTCATTCTAACTTCAAAAACTATAAGTCATGAAAAAATATATTAAATATCTATTTATCGCGCTCATTCCATCAATATTCAGCAGCTGCGAATCAGAGTTCCTGAATTTGAACGACCCTGATGCATTTGATGTGAAGAAATACTATAAAACAGAACAGGATATGAACGACGCGTTAACGGCTGCCTATGGCGCAACCCGCTCGTTTTACAACTGGATGTATTTTGCTACCGAGATGAAATCCGACAATGCCACAACTTACGATGCAGGAACTTCAGGAGGTTTATATTATACTTTCGTATCGCATCAGGTAACATCAAACAATGCCATAGTAGCAAATATATGGAACGGTTTATACAACACAATCTATAAATCAAATCTTGTATTAAAGTACATCGACAATGTGAAAGAGACAGATACAAATCGTGTTAGACTAGAGAAAATCAGGACAGAAGCCAAATTTCTCCGGGCTTTATCACATTTTTATCTCATCCGTCTATATGGACAAGTTCCGGTTCTCGGCAAATTACTTGAAACTCCAACAGAAGCAAAAGCAACCACCCGTCAACCTTTGACCGACGCCTATTCATTGATCATCAGTGACCTTGAAGCTGTTGCCAACAGTACTGTTCTGCCTGTTTTCTACGATGGCGCTAGCGCTGATTTAGGTCGTGTAACCAGTACTGCAGGAGCAGCACTTTTGGGAAAAGTGTACCTGACCATGGCTGCCACACTGAATGCTCCTGAATACTATGATGATGCCGTTACTTACCTGAACATGGCGTGTACCCTTAAAGGTTACAGCGAATTTCCGGCAGGAGCGACTTTCCCGAAAATATTCGGCACCGCAAATGAAGGTAACGAAGAAATTATCTTCCAGTGCATGTATTTAAGTAATACCACAGAATACTCGAACTTTGCCTATTATTTTCAACCGGCAGGACAAACCGGCTTAACCTCTCAGGTGGTTGGTCGTGGATTCAATGTTGGTCAGGCAAATCTTGCCAATGAATACGAAGCAGGTGACCGTCGCAAAGCAACAACCATTTTACAGGCTCCCGACGGAAAGTATTACACAAAAAAATATATCGATCTGACCAATGCCTCAGGCTATGGCGGCAACAACTGGATTGAGCTTCGCTTTGCCGATGTGTTCCTGATGTTGGCCGAAGCTCATGAACGATTAGGAAATACCGTTGATGCTAAAGCCAATCTTGATAAAGTACGTATACGCGCGGCCCTTAAGAAATATGACCTTGCTGATGCCGCTTATCACACTGCTTATCCTACCCTGCGCGATGCCATCTTCCACGAACGTCGTATGGAACTGGCTTTCGAGAACCACCGCTGGTTCGATCTGCAACGTTTGTATCCGGATGGAGATGATCTGGAAGCCTTCATGACTTCAGTGGTTGAGCCTAACAGTAGTAACAAATATACTTCGTTCAAGGCTTACGAAAATTTACTGCCGATTCCTTATGATGAAGTTTTCCTGAATAAAAACTTATATCAGAATCCGGAATACTAATCAGAATAAATTTATCAACCTGTCCTCCTTTAACCGGGAGGACAGGTAAAAAAAAATGAAACACTTAAAAATCAATTTATATGAAAAAAATTACTTTTTTACTGCTATTTGCGATAATTTCCACTTTAGCTTTTGCTACAGGCGGAACTTTAACTGAGACATACAGCAAAGTTGTACAAACTTCTGCTGCAGGGGCAAACACCAAATGGAATGGCGATTATTTTGAATGGACCGTTTATAATATCAGACGAGGAGCTACCGATGTCCTCAAAGATACAGGCGAACCTGGCGGTTGGTTTTCTTCACCAGCCTATGTTCGTTCATCAAATCCTATTGAAGGTGGCATTAAAACCCTATCATTCCCATGGTCTCAATTCGGAAACGAAAGCACCAGAATGTTGAAGATGGTTATCATTGTTGATGGAATAAGAGTTGACTCAATTTTCCAACAAGGGGTAGCGAGTGCAACAGGTACACAAAGAACTTTTTCGAAAACAGATATTAACTGTAAGAAGAATGCTACTTTATATCTCGAAAATCTTTCTTACACAACAGCTACTCCCAGTGTGTTAGGAGGTCGTTTTGTACTTGGCAACATCACATGGACACCCTATTTGTATTATACAACCAAATCTGTTGCCATCGATCCCGGAACTCAATATACTAATTCGGGATTAATTAACAATTTAGATGTCGACATGGACGCTCCTACTTATACGAGTAGTCATCCTGCCTTTGCAACTGTTAATGCTTCAACAGGAGAAGTAACTGCAATTACTGAGGGTATAACTACCATCACGGCTACATCTGGAAATGTAAGCACAACCTATCAATTAACCGTAAATCCTGATAAATTAGTTCCAGGTTTCAGCTATGCTACAGGTAAAATTTACAAAACAACTACCGACGGAACATTTACGAATCCATTAACAAATAATTCGGACGGAACAGTAAGCTATTCAAGTTCAAACGAAGCTTTTGCAACTGTAAACGCAAGTACTGGAGCAGTATCAGTAGTTGCTGAAGGAACTTGTACTATCACTGCCACAGTTCCTGAAACTGATAATTATCAGGCAGCCAACGCTTCTTATACATTAGTAGTAAAACCTGCTAACTGGAAAATGGAAACATTTGACAATGAAGTTACTACAGCATATTATTTGACAGCGGCCCAAACTGTAGCAGGATCTCAAGCCAACTGGACATGTTACCTTGGTGGAATTCAAAAAGGAGGTAGTGCATTTACCGGTGTAACGAATGGAGCTGCATATGTCAAAGCGAAATATCAGGACGCTGTTGATTACGGCTATATATCAAGCAGTGTAATAGCGGGTGGTATTGACAGCCTATCATTTGCATGGAATTCAAATGGTGCTGAAACAACAACAAACTGGGATATTCGCATTTTGATTAATGATAATGAAGTTTATCAATTCACTCAGCCGGGTAATGCCGCCATACTAGAGGTCCCGGATACAATAAAAGTTGGAGGATTAAATGTTGGAGGTAATTTCACTCTAAAATTTGAGAACAGATCGACAATCTCAGTTGATTATACAACTGCCATTGGTGGAAATAAAGGACGTTTTGCAATTGATGAGCTTCAATGGACAGGCTACGTGGCATCACCAACTACCGTTCTTAATCAGAACAATAACAAAAAAATCGCAGTTTACCCAACCAACATCACCGAAGTAATTAACATCCAAACTGCCGAAAAAGAATTTACTGTAAGTATTTACAATCAGCTTGGCAGTCTGATCATTGAGAATCAAAATACACGAATCATCCCGGTTAGTCATCTTGCTGCCGGATTATACATAGTAAAAGTACAAACAGCCGGTGGCGAAAGTTCATTGAATAAGGTATTCAAGAGATAGTTTAGTTAACACAAATCAGAACAGGCTGTTATATGATTAGGCACCTCCTGACAAATAGTCGGGAGGTACCTTAATCAAATAAAAAAGAATATATGGAAAGTAATTCTAAAGTTATTAATTTGTTGTATCTGCAAATCCTCTTGATTTTTGCTACTGGTGGGCTATATGCCAATCCGTCGGTAAAAACCACAGGTTCGGCTGACGAAACAACGGATACACTGAGGATAGCTACTTTCAATATACGCATTCAAACTTCCGGTGATACAGGAAATCGTTCGTGGACAAAAAGGAAACAATATGTTGGTGACATCATCAGCAATGTTTACAAATTTGATTTGTTCGGTGTACAGGAAATTGCAAATTCCACCCAGCAAAGCGAATTGTTGTCATATCTCTCCGGATATAATACTTTATGGAAAGGCAGGGGCAACACGGCAGGAAACTCAGGCGAAAGATGTGCCATTGTTTATCGAACTTCGCGGTTTGATCTGATCAATAGTGGTTGGTTTTTTCTTTCGACGACTCCTGATGTGTATAGTGTGGGATGGGATGCCGCCTTTAGCAGAATATGCCTGTGGATAAAATTAAAAGACAAGGTCACCAATCGTGAGCTGTACTTTTTCAATACGCACTTCGATCATGAAGGTGCAACTGCAAGAACAGAATCAGCAAAACTGGTTATAAAAAGGATAGGGGAAATAACTGAAGGCGAAGATATTGCCGTTTTTCTGACCGGGGATTTAAACTTCTCCATCGAAAACGGAACTGTGCCTTATACAACGATACTGAGCGGAGGATTGAGGGATAGTCGTAATGTACCAGGCAGAAGACAGGTAAAAGGACCTGTCGGCACATCTAATGGATGGGACATGTCGCCCTCATCATATACCGAATCAAGAAGAATCGACTTTATTTTCGTCAACCAAAGGGTGGATGTTTTATCATATACGACTATTGATAAAAAATATGTTGATGACGCTTATCCGTCAGATCATTTCCCGGTTATGATTACTGCACTGACAAATGTAGAAGCATCAGGAATTCCGGAAATAAAAAAGAATTCCGGTGTTACAGTAATGGTTGATGACCAGAACATACGCTTCGACAGTAAATATCCCTATACTTTCGAAATTTTCAATAGCATTGGGACAATAATATATGTACAAAACAAACCCTTGTACGGACAAAGTACTTTTTCAATGAACAACACTGGAAACGGATTATATTTTGTCAGAACAAAAACGGAACAAGGCAGGACAACATTAAAATTAATAATCAAATAAAAAAAAACAGATTAGATATGTTATTTCAAAAATCTAATATTTTATTTACTCACCAAAAATAGTTAAGTTATGAAGAAAAAGTTCTTTTTTTTAGTTGCGTTGGTTGCAATCGCTTTGCAAACAAGTGCACAAGTAATGGACTGGTACACCTACTGGGGTAGCAACCAGGCAGGAAGTCAGATTGAACCGGTAAGAATGCTGGTGGACAATGATGGAAATATCTACACTGCGGCCTTATTTGGTGGTAGCGCTGTAAAAATTCTGGACGAAACAGTCCCAAGTTTATCAGGTGTTGATAAAGGCGACGCAGTAATCACCAAGATGTCGGCAGAAAAAACAGCTTTATGGACACGGGCTTTGGTATCCACCGGATCAGCAGCGATCAGGGACATTACCATTGATAAAGAAAATAATCTTATTGCTGTAGGTACTTTCAGCGGAACAATGAAGCCGGATGATACACATACCATGACCATGGCTGATCCTTCGGGCTATACCACCCTGTCAATTTTTGTAGTGCGTTTCAATCCTGAAGGAGAAGTATTGAATATGTGGCAATTGCCTTCGGAAGAAGCAACAGTCAACAATGTATCAGTAGATGGAAACAACAATATCATCATTTCGGGAACCTTCGGAAGTGAAATGTCGTTCAATCCGGCTGCTCCGGAAGCAATGATAGGTAGCACCCAGTATTTCAATCAGATGTTTGTTGCCAAATATACAACAACAGGTGAAATGGTTTGGGCAAAATTCAAACAGGATGCTACTGCAAGTTACTCAAATGTATATTCGAAAGCTGATGCCGACGGCAATATCTTTGTGAGCGGCACCTTCACAGGCACCACTACCTTTGCAGGTACCGAAATGACAACTGCAACTGCTGTCAGCGATATGTTCCTGACTAAATACAGCGCAACTGGTGATGAAACCTGGGCAAAACACATAAAAGGTTCCCGTAACGATAAAGTTGCAGGTATCGAAGTGAGTCCGATTGGTGATGTAGCAGTGTTGAGCAGCTATTATTCTGAAGACATCTCCATTACTGGAGTAACCGACACTATCCATACAGGCTTCAGAAATTTAGCCGGCGCTCCAACTCAGTACCATATCGGTGTGTTCACATTCAAAAAAACTACCGGTGATTATCGTTGGTGGTATTCTTACGGACAAGGTTCTACTGCCGGTGGCGGCGGTGGTTTGGCAATGTATATCCGTTGTACCGACGAGGGTGTTTGGTATGTAGGTGGAAACACTTCAGGCCGTTACGGCGACACATCTACCTATGACAGTTTTGGTAATTCTAATTCAGGTTTAAGAACAGTGGATGGCGTATGGCATCAACACAATACCAACGGAGGCGCCGACGCAATTTACCTGGTACTGAACCGTGAAGGAAAACTTGCATCAATTGCCCGTCCGGGAGGTACCCAGACAGAAGCCTTGCAGGATATAGCTTTGAGTCCCGATAAAAAGAGTGTATACTTCTTATTAGGCATCAACGTGAGAGCAAATGTCATCTACACTTGCGTCGATAATTTATTTGACAGTTTTACTGACTTGTATACTTCTTTCCCACGTAAGGAAAGATATACGCTTGTTCAGGTTCTTTGTCCCGAAGCTCCTGTTGATGGCAAATATCCTGCAACGAATGTAGGTTTCGCTTCAATGATCGTAGCAAAATATGATTTCCCTGAAATCAATCCGAATACATTGCCTGCATATACTTCGGGAGTAGAATATACTCAACCATTAGCGATCGCAACTCCTGCAGGTGTACCACAATTCTATCAAATGAGCATTTCAGATGAATTGAATTTTGTTGACAATACCATTAGCGGTCTGATCAACGGAAATGAACAACTTTATATCGGTGTCGTAGCTATCGACAGTACTGCTCTGCCGGGTACTATTACTTATTATGCACAGGACCCAAATAAGGTTTCAATTCGTGGGAACAGTCGCAACGTACGCTATCTGAAACTTAATGCCAAAGACGATACCGCTCTTGACCTGGTTAATGCTGCCGATGCAACATTCTACCCAACCCGTTGTGTGGATGTACTGAATGTAAAAACTACCGCTTCAAATTACGAAGTGAAGATTTACAGTCAGCTTGGTCAGTTGGTCGGCAAGCATCGCAATGCTACGAGTATCAGTATTAGCAATTTACCGGCAGGAGTCTATTTTGCCCGTCTGCAAACTGAAAACGGAGCCTTAAAGACTGCCCGGTTTACGGTAGAATAATCATCAAATTCAGGGAGGATGAACTGCAAGGAACATCCTCCTGATTTTTATTTTCTTACAAAAAACAAAGCAACCCTGCTTTTAATATTTTCGGCATGAAAAAAGCTAACTTCTTTTTGGTAGTTCTTGCAATTCTTTCATTTTCAAATATCTTTGCAACGGAATATTATACCAACCGATGCTCCACTGAAACTTTCAGCAGCACAAGTATCTTACATAAAATTATTTCTCCCGTATCTTCACCCAATGTACCACAAAGCTACTACGGCGACAATGGCCGAAGCTGGACTTATTGGTTAGGCGGTGGTAATCATGAAGCTTTCCCGAATGACTCGGCTATGTATATCCGTGCACGCCTGAGTACCGAAACCTGTGATTTCGGTTATCTGCAATCCGATAGCATTTCGGGTGGTATTTCAGCATTGTCGTTTATTTGGAAACAGGGTGGAGTAGAATCAATCACATATGACATCGCCATCATTGTAAACAACGATACGATCGGAAGAATTAACAAAGCCGGGCTCAGCACTTATACTGCTTCGACTGCCATTCCTGATACTTTTCGTATCAACAGTATCAACATAGAAGGAAAATTCGTATTAAAAATAGAAAACCGCACTTATTATGACGGCACTTCAAACAAAGGCCGGATCATCCTCGACAGTCTTACCTGGTGCAGTTACGACACTTCGGCTGTGGTCATCAATTATATCTCCGGTTATGCCAAAACCAACACCGGCAGTCCTATTGCCAACGCTGTTGTAAGCGATGGCTATTCAGTGGTTAAAACGGGTGTAACAGGTTATTACAGTTTCCCGAGAAATGAACGTACAGAATTTGTTTTTATATCAGTTCCCGAAGCCTACGAAATTCCAATGGGTAGCGACGGATCACCCCGTATATTTGCCCGCGTAAATGAATCTGGAGATTTTTCCCACAACTTCACACTGGTACCTTTTGCCGATGGAGGTTTAGCCGATTTCAACCATGTAATGATAGGTATCTCAGACCCTCAGGTACGCCGGGATTATGAAACATGGCGTTTCAGAAACGAAACAATAAAAGACATTAATGAATTAAAGAGCACCTATCCAGCGGGAACAAAATTTTATGGCGTAGTAGTTGGCGACCTTGTATGGGATGATTACGGACGTATGGCAGAACATAAAGCGTCAGTAGCTCAACTCGAATTTCCTGTATTCAATGTCATTGGTAACCACGACCATGATTTAACAAAATGCGGAGACATTGAATCCGATCATTATTTCAAAGCCGCTTTCGGCCCGACCTATTATTCTTTCAACCGTGGAAATATCCATTACGTTATGATGGATAATATCGATTACATTGGCTGTAACACAAAAAACTACAATCACAATATCACTCAGAATCAAATCGACTGGTTGATAAAAGATCTGGCACAGGTTTCTTCCGACAAAACCATTGTTCTTAGTGTACACGCACCTATGCATGGCTCATCTGTAATTAATCGTCAGACCGTATATAACCTGATGGGTGGACGGAGAAATATCCAACATATCATTGCCGGCCACCATCATACACTATCGAATAATGAAATCAACACCCGTTTATATGAGCACGTACTGGTTTCAGCCAACGGGGCGCAATGGTCAGGAGATATAGCTTCTGATGGCACACCGAATGGTTATGGCGTTTTTGAAGCCGGCGACAGAGGATTTAATAACTGGTATTTTAAAGCTACCGGCAAAAACAGGGATTATCAGTTTTCAACTTTCCCTATAGGCAGTATTGATACCGGAAATGGCAAATCCGATTTTATCATGGCCAATGTATGGAATTACGACAGCAAATGGACTGTGAGTATCTACGAAGACGGAGTTAAGAAGGTCATGCAACAGTTCTCAGGTGTCGACCCGAAGGCTTACGACTTCTTAGCCCTCGACGGAGACACACGTCCTAACTATCCCGGAGGCGATGGAGGTACCACGGTATCACAAAACCCCGGATACTCATCAACTTCCCATATGTTTTCGTACAAACCAACCAATCCGAATGCTGAATGTATTGTGGAAGTTACCGACCGTGCAGGAAATATATATACACAAAAAGTGTTGAGAAACATGATGGCAGCTGCTTTTAAAAAAGAAGATGACACATTCGTGTACCGGCAGGACTTCAACACATTACAAAGTTATCCCAACCATCTGCTTTCAGACAAAACAGCTAAAGGAACATTTGTACCCGGACATGTACCTGACGGATGGTATGCAACAACATCCGGCACTGTACGACCAACAGGATCAGTGACCGTCAACTGGAATACATTCAATTATATGCGTGTAAATAACGGTGATCAGAACATTGGCTGGTTGTATTCTTATGGAGAAGGAAATTCAGCCGTTGCCACAGAGCATTCAACAGAACGAAGTCTTGGTTCGCTTATATCATCCATTCATCGCTGTATCCATTATGGCGTGTTAATTGAAAATAACAGTGGAAAATATCTGAAAGGACTTGAAATTAATTATGATGGAAAAATGTGGCGTGCAGGCACTGCACCCTCCGTACAACATAAGCTGGCATTCTCATATGCCCTGAATCCCGATGCCAAAGCCATTCGCGAACGAAGCAAATGGATATCACAGGTCGCCACTACAGCTATTGACTCGCTTTCATTCTTTACCCCTGTAAACAACAGTGCGGTTCAACAAGCCAGAGTCGACATTGCCGTGGATGGTAATCACCCAAACAATCAGACCAAAGTGAGTGGAAAAATTGATATCGATATTGCTCCCGGAGAGGTGGTATTGCTTCGCTGGGAAGATATTGACGACAGCGGGAACGACCATGCAATGGCCATCGATAATTTGGTGGTGAAAGCCATTGAAGTCACACCGAATGCTACGGATTTGCTGACTGAGGATATACACGCATTTTATAACACAGGTAAGATTATACATTTCCCTGTGGCCCCGGAGGATGAAACATTGTCGGTATATGATATAACTGGTTGTATAGTCCACCAGCAACAAGTCAGCACCAACAAGGTTGATTTAACCGGAATCGCGGGTAATGGTATTTATATTGTTCGTTTAGGTAATAAAGTAAAGAAGATTGTATTTTAGTTTATAAAAATCATGGAGACATCAAAGAAAAGTTTGCAGAGGACAGGTGTGTTTTGGGCAGTTACGATCGGATACGGGTTGTTTTACGTAACACGCCTGAGTATGAATGTGTTGAAAAAATCCATTGTTGATGATGGTTTTTTATCTGAGTCACAACTCGGGATGATCGGTTCTGCTTTGTTTTTTTCCTATGCCATCGGAAAATTAGTCAATGGCTTTCTTGCCGACCGACTGAACATCCGCTATTTCATGTCATTCTCGTTACTGATATGTGCCATCGCAAATATCTTTCTGGGACTTCAAACCACCTTCTGGTTGTTCCTCGGGTTATGGGCCATTAACGGATGGTTTCAATCGGCAGGAGCGCCAAGCAGCATCATCGCCCTTAAACGCTGGTATGCCGAAAAAGGATTGGGCACGGTCTATGGTTTCTGGAGTGCCAGTCATAACATAGGTGAAGCTATCACTTTCACATTCACCGCATTTGTAGTAGGTGCATTGGGTTGGCAATGGGGTTTCTTCAGTGCCGGTTTCCTTGGTTTACTCGGAGCGGTAATGATATTTTTCTTACTGGTTCCCCGTCCGAACGGAGGAGCAATACCAGTAGCGGAAAGTCTGGTGGTAAAACAGAATGTAGGAGTAAAACAATTGGAAGTCCTCAAAAATCCGATGATATGGATGCTGGCTGTCAGCAGTGCTTTCATGTATATTTCGCGCTATGCAGTTAACAGTTGGGGAATTTTTTATTTTGAAATCGAAAAAGGCTATACCATTGTCGAAGCCAGCTCTCTGATATCTATCAGTTCTGTTTCAGGAATTGTGGGAACCATTTTCTCAGGATTTCTGTCGGATAAGTTTTTCAAAAGCAACCGCACCATCCCCGCTGTACTGATGTCGGCACTGAATCTTTTTGCATTGACACTGTTTCTACTGGTACCGGGCGGTTATTATTACATCGACATTATCAGTATGATACTTTTCGGAGTATCCATCGGTGTGCTGATTTGCTTCCTGGGTGGCCTGATGGCCGTGGATATTGCTCCTGCTGAAGCAGTTGGTGCAGCAGCAGGTGTAATAGGTATCGCCAGCTATTTTGCCGCAGGGATACAGGACATTGTCAGTGGCTTCCTTATCGAAGGAAAGAAAACAATGGTGGACGGCGTACAGATATATGATTTCGAAGCCATTCGATACTTCTGGATAATTGCCGCAGCACTTTCGCTTACCTTCCTGTTGTTTATCTGGAGCAGACGAAAAAAAACAGCCATTAATATAACAGAATAATATAAAATTAAAAAAATTAAAACAATGAAATTGAGATTTATAATCCTCGGTATTAGTGCATTGTTGTTTTGCACACCGGGTTTATTTGCCGGAACAAAATTAGCAAAAGACAACGTAAGATTAGGTATTTACAATATACGTGGCGAAAACCCTCAGGATGGTGTGAACCGCTGGGAGTTCAGAAAAGATTCTTTATGCAAACTTATTCTTAAAAACAAAATTGACATTGTAGGGTTGCAGGAAGCAATAGATTTTCAGTTGGTGGATATAGTTTCCCGTACAAATTATGGTTTCGTGGGAGAAAAAGGTTTGTATGACCCTATCATCTACAACAAGGAACGATTCGAAGTGCTGGACTGGAACATGTTCTGGCTGAGCGAAAGTATGCTGCCTCATGAAAAAGGTTGGGATGCAAAATACGAACGTTATTGCACCTGGGCAAAATTCAAAGACAAAAAGACAAAACGTGAATTTTACTTTTTCAACACACACTTTGATCATAAAGGATTGATTGCCAAAACAAACAGCGCAGTGTTGCTCAGCAAAGAAGCTAAGAGAATTGCGGGAAATGCTCCCATTTTCGTTGGCGGAGATTTAAACAGTATGGTTACTACTGAAGCTTATAAAACAATGGCGCAAAATTTTATCGATACCCGTGCTGTAGCACCATTGGTTTTCGGTCCTTTCGGAACAGCGCATAACTTCGGAGGCGTTCATCCGGTACGCATCGACTACATCTTTGTAAACGAAAAAGTGCAAGTTGCAACTTACAGAGTTATCGACGAAGCTTACGAGAATAACTTCTTCCCTTCGGATCATTATGCTGTATATGTGGATGTTAAAATAAAAAAATAATGGCAGTGAATTCTATTTTTGAAAAGTTACAGAAGAAGTTGATTGTATCGTGTCAGGCAGAAGGAGAATCACCTTTTAATTCGCCTGAAGGAGTTACCGATTTTGCATTAGCTGCTATTATGGGAGGTGCTTCAGGAATTCGTACCTGCGGGATTGAAAAAACCAAAAGTATTGTTGACAACACAAATGTTCCTGTCATCGGACTAACAAAAGCATATTTTACCGACGGAACGGTATGTATTACAGGAACATTTCAGGATGTTGCCGATTTGATTGCTACCGGAACAGATATTATTGCTGTCGACGGCACTTTCAGATTGCGTGAAAACGGACTCACAGGTCCTGAATACATAACTGAAATCAAGAAGAGATATAGCAACACCCTGATAATGGCCGACATATCTACGGTTGAAGAAGCTATAGCGTGTAAGGATGCGGGAGCCGACTGTGTTTCCACAACGCTGTGCGGATACACTCCAGAGACCATAGCAGAAAGTAAAAACGGCCCTTCAATTGACGTTTTACGCAGCTGTATAAACTCACTTCCGGATTATCCGGTATTTGCTGAAGGCAGGTACAATACTCCCAAAGAAGCAGCTTTAGCCATCGAAGCGGGCGCTTGGGCGGTAGTGATTGGTTCAGCCATTACCCGTCCCCATTTAATTACACAATGGTTTGTAGAAGCCATTACAAAACTGAATAAGTAAAAATGAACATATTTTTTGGAACTGACGGATGGAGGGCCTATCTTGATTCTCACATCAATGATACAACTGTAGCCGTTGTTGCTCAGGCTTTCTCTGATCATATCAATCAAAACAGCACTAATCCAAAAATTGCTGTTGCTTTCGACACCCGCAGGTGTTCTCAGAGTTTCGCAAAAATTTTCTCCGAAGTATTATCCGGAAACGGAATAAATGTATTACTCTCTGATAAAGTGGTGCCGACACCTGTACTCTCATTTACAACAAGAAACACGGGTTGTGCTGCAGGTGTCATGATCACTGCATCACATAATCCTCCTGTATATAACGGAATAAAATTTAAATCTGATTTGGGAGGCCCTTTTTCTTCAGAAGAAACTAAGGCTGTTGAACAATTGCTTTACACATCAGAAATTAAACAATCAGATGCCAACATCTCCATTATCAACATGTTGCCTGATTACATCGAACATATTGAATCACTGATTAATTTTAAATCCATACGTGAAGCCGGGATTCCCTTGCTGATTGATAGTATGGGCGGTGCCGGACAAACGGTTTTACAGGAGTTACTACACAAACACGGGTGTGGTGCGACGACCATTTTCGGGGATGCTTCGGAAACGTTTCACGGACGACTGGCCGAACCGATTGAACAAAATCTGGCTCCCCTGATGTATGAGCTTGGGCGGGGAAATTTTGCGTTCGGAGTAGCAACCGATGGTGATGCCGACCGCGTGGGCGTTTGTCTCGACAATGGCAAATGGCTTTCGGCACAAAACACTATTCTCCTGCTGGTCGACTATCTTAAAAGAGTCAAAAAAGAATCCGGGGGAATCATAAAAACCTCATCAGTATCCGATAAAATAAGATGTTTATTTGAAAGCGAAGATGTTAGAGTACATGAAGTTCAGGTAGGTTTCAAATATATTGCCGACATCATGGTAAAAGAACAAATCGCTTTTGGCGGTGAAGAAAGCGGAGGATTTGGATTTGGGATGCATATTCCTGAAAGAGATGGCATATTTTCGTCACTCATCCTGCTTGAGATGCTGGCAGTATCAAAATTCAGAAAACTTTCAGATTATCTTTCTGATCGTCAACAGGCAATGGGTAATATTTACTATGACCGTATTGATATGCATTACGACAAACCTGATAAAAACAACTTGTTGCCATGGGTATTTGAAAGCAGGATCACCAATATCGGTGAATTTATAATAAATAAAACGGACTCTTTCCTTAGCAGTCGTGGCATTGTAAATGGTCTGAAATTTATTTTTGAAGGAGACTGTCGTTGGTTACTCATCCGTAGTTCGGAAACTGAAAATATCATCAGGTATTATGCCGAAGGAAAAAACAAAGCAGAAGTAGCTGAATTGCTTATTCTGGGACAAGATTTACTTAATAAAATATCAAATCAGAAACAAATACAAGCATGAGATTAATTTTTATATTATTGAGCACTCTTTCATTGTTCAGTGCCTGTGCAATTAAAAATGTTGAAAAAGCAGAATTAAAGATTATGTCATTCAACATTCGTTACAACGAACCTAATGACGGTGAAAACAACTGGATATACCGGCGACAGGCCTGTGTCGACATGATTAACGAACATAGTCCGGAAGTATGCGGCATTCAGGAAGGCCTGATTGATCAGGTACATTTTCTGGATTCAGCACTTACTGCGTATCAATATGTAGGTATTGGCCGCGACAGTTTGATAAAGAACAATGAATATTCTGCCGTTTTCTATCGTACCGATAAATTAAAATTGATCGCTTCTTCCACTTTTTGGCTCAGCGAAACCCCTGAAATTCCGTCAAAGGGATGGGATGCAAAATACCAGAGAATTGTCACCTGGGCAAAATTCCGTAACTTGCGCGACGAAAAAGAGTTTGTAGTGATGAATACCCATTTCGATCATAAAGGCTCCGTGGCAAAGATAGAATCGGCAAAGTTAATCGCTCAGAAAGCTGCCGAATTATCGGGCGACACACTCATGATATTTACAACAGGTGATTTCAATTCTGTTCCTGATGACGAACTTCTTAACCCTATTTACACCTACATGAAATCTGCAAAAGCTGAAGCTTTGATCACTGATTCAATGGGAACTACCAATAGTTTTAAAGTAGCACGGGGAGAAAAAGTCATTGACTATATCTTCTATCGCAATGCCATTGCAAAGGTTTGCCATACCATCACCAAAGACTATGGTGTACCTTATATCTCTGACCATTACCCTATTATTGCCACATTTGAATATTAACAAATTATGAAACGAATCTTTCTGGCTTACCTCCTTATATGTTCATTATCCGTTTTTGCACAAGAAAAACAAACACTGCGGTTAATGACCTACAACCTGCGTTTCGGTGAATTGGCATCGCTTGAAGAACTTGCAGCCTATATCAAACAATACAACCCTGATGTGGTGGCTGTGCAGGAATTAGACAGCAAAACAACCCGCACACGGGCACCGAAACAAAACGGTAAAGATTTTATCAGTGAACTTGCCTATCACACAGGCTTATTCGGAATTTACGGTAAAGCAATCAATTATAGCGACGGTTATTATGGCATCGGAATTCTTTCCAAATATCCATTTATTTCTTCTGAAAGAATACTGCTCCCAAATCCTGCTCCTGAAAGTGAGAGAAGAGCTGTTCTAATATCGGAAATTGAGTTGCCACATGACAGAAAAATTATCTTTGCCTGTACTCATCTTGACTTAAAAGCGGGGAAACGTGCATTACAAATGAAAACCATCAAACAGCAAATGAAAAAATATGATGGATTGAAATTCTTAGCCGGTGATTTTAACACAAATCCTGAAGAGGGCGAAGTGGTGAAAGCTTTAAAAAACTGGACAGATTTACTTCCGGCAGATTTGACCTGTCCTGCTATCAATCCAAAAGTTAAAATCGACTATATACTGTACGAAAAATCACCCAAAATTAAACTCATCCGGTCATTTGTGGATCATTCGGCAAAATTATCTGATCATCTGCCGGGAATTGCTGACATTGAGATCACTTTCTGACAACTCTGCTGTTAACTCATCAATTCCGAATTAAATATATTCATGATTTAAAGGAGAAATTATCTAAATTTGCAACTTTTACGTCATCCAAAATTATTTAATAATAATAATATTATTGTATCATGAAAAAATTAAGTATTATTCTTCTTGCTATTCTTGTTTCATTTAGCATTACAGCTCAGGAAGCAGAAACTCTGACTCTTACAATCAACGCGGATCAGTACAAACAAATTGAAAAACACTTTGCAGAAAAGGAAAAAGCAAAAATGCGTGCGACCGACTGGGCTCGTTTTTATCGCTACGAAGCCATGAATGATACCCTTAAAAAACCTGCAAAAGTTGTATTTCTGGGGAATTCTATTACTGATGGTTGGTACCGCACACATCCGGAATTTTTCATTAAAAACGGATTTACCGGTAGAGGTATCGGCGGACAGACTACCAGTCAGATGCTTACCCGTTTTCAGGCAGATGTTATCGACCTGAAACCGAAAATGGTGGTGATTATGGCCGGAACAAACGATATCGCAAGGAATAACGGAATCATCACCCACAAACACATCATGCAAAACATAA
>JAYFPP010000115.1:0-7720 GCA_034927635.1 Paludibacter sp. | reverse complement strand
ATTTTCATTCATCCTGCTTCAGGTGGTTTGTAGTATAGCAAACCACCTGAAGTTTTTGGTTTATAAATACTTTGTTATACATTTGTTGAATATAATCATATCTTCTTTATTGTTGTTGAAGCTTCTGTTACCCTTTGAAATCAGATACTAATATGAAAAGGTACTACATTTTCCTCCTGATGAATTTCCTGTTACTGAACGTTTGTTTTGGTAGTGGCACTGAAAAGAAAAACATGCATTTCTATCAGTTGTCCTCTAAACAGGGTTTGTCGCACAGCACAGTTATTTCAATAACACAGGATAAAAACAATATCATGTGGTTTGCTACTTTCGACGGACTGAACCGCTTCGATGGCTATTCTTTCAGGGTATACCGCAATGAGCGCGATAATGAACATTCACTTATGCACGATGTGTTGCGTACACTCTTTATTGATTCTGAAGGTGTACTTTGGATTGGAAATAAAGGAGGGCTCTCACGGTATGTCGCTGAGAAAGATAATTTCGACAACTATCTTTGCCCTGCTAAGGGAAACCGAACTACCGAAGTGAACGCTTTGCTGGAGTTCGATAACTCCCATTTACTGGTAGGAACCGAAACGGGTTTGAGACTTTTCGACAAGAAAAAAGAACAATTTGTGGAAATGCAGCAGCTTACCACCCTGAATAAGCAGGTGCAGTCACTCGCCCGACAGAACAATAACTATCTGATAGGTACAGTCGATGGTTTGTATGTCTATAACAGTACGCGTAAATACCTTAGTCCGGTACACAAAGCTTTCGATGGAAAAATTATTCAGGCCATTCTGCCACAGTCTGATTCCCGTATCTGGATTGGAACAGAAGGAGCCGGACTTTTTCTGTTGAATCTGACGACAGGTGAAGTTAAAAACTTCCGTCATAATCCTTCCAATCCCAACAGCCTCAGTTCCGACTACATACGTTCGCTGGCCTTTGATGCACAATTCAATCTTTGGATAGGAACTTTCAACGCCCTCAGTATCATGAGTAATGGCGAGGATAAATTCAGTAATTATTACCATAATCCTATGCAGGAGAGTTCTATCAGCCAGAACTCCATCCGGTCCATCTATCTGGATACGCAGGGGGGCATGTGGCTCGGATCCTATTATGGTGGAATCAACTATTACCACCCCCTGAAAAATAAGTTTGAACATATTCAGCAAAATCCTTATACCCGTTCGCTCAACGATAAGGTAATCAGTTGTATTGTGGAAGATGAAGAAGGTAAAATGTGGATAGGGGCCAACGATATGGGAATCAATGTGTATAACCCTAAAAATGGCCGCTTTGATTATTTTACCCGTAGCAATACTCCTTCATTAACTTCAAATAATATCAAAGCTTTTCTGCTGTCGAAAGATAAAAAATCCATTTATGTGGGAACGCATGGTGGCGGTTTGTTGCGCATGAACAAATCCAACGGAAGTTGTACCCGTATCAATGGAGGATCGGGGATTTCAATCAATGATGTATATGCGTTGACTTATGATCCTTCTGGCAATATGTGGATAGGAACTTTGGCGGGTTTGTACCGATATAATGAGAGTACCGGTCAGATTCAGTCCAAAGATATTGCTAAAATGGGTTCGCCTCAGGTGCTTTTTCTGAAAACTGATTCCCATAAACGTATCTGGATTGGTGGTGAGAAATCACTCGGACTGATGGCTTCACCTGATGCTAAAATAAAAGTTTTCAGTTCTGAAGATTATAATGGAACCATCATCAACAGCGCAATCAACTGTATCTTCGAGGATTCAAAGAAACGTATCTGGATAGGTACACGCGGGGGACTCAACTTATACAACGAAGATGGTACCTTCAAACTTTACAGTAAAGAGGACGGTCTTCCCGGAAACATGATTTACGGTATTCTTGAAGACTCCTTCGGTCGGCTTTGGATCAGTACCAATGATGGTATTTCGTGTTTTGCTCCGGAAGCCAATACTTTCAGAAATTATTCCGAAGCCGACGGACTCCTGTTCCGTCAGTACAATATGTATTCGTTTTGTCAGGCAAGGTCGGGATTGATGTATTTCGGTGGTATCAACGGGATCACTACATTTTATCCTGAATTGCTGATTGACAATCCGCATAACCCTCAGCCCAAAATCGGTAAAATAATGATTCAGAACAAGGAAGTATTGCCTTTTGACGAAACAGGCATTCTTACTGATAATATTCTGGAAACTAAAAAGATTAAACTCCGCGCTGATCAGTCGAGTCTTACGGTAGAATTCTTTGTGTCGAATTATCTGGCAGGCAAACATAATACTTTTGCCTACAAACTCGATGGTCTGGATAAAAACTGGACCATAAGTACGGATAACCGACAGGTGACCTATACCAATCTGAGTCACGGTAAATACGTTTTTATGGTAAAAGCTGCCAACAACGATGGAAAATGGAATGAAGATGCTACATCGCTTGAAATAAGGGTGTTGCCGCATTGGTGGCAGACCTGGTGGGCTATATTACTGTTCTTGATTACTGCAGGGGTGATTGTCCGCTTCATTTTTCGTTTTGTAAACCAGCGGCGGGCAATGGACGAACAACTCAGGGCTGAAAGGATTGAAAAGGAAAAGATGGAAGAAGTAAATCAAATGAAAACCCGTTTCTTTATCAATATTTCCCATGAATTCCGTACGCCACTGACCCTCATTCTTTCTCCGTTGCAGGATATTATTGAACGCACAACGGATAAATGGCAGCGGTCGCAATTGGTTCATATACAAAAAAATACCAACAAACTACTGCATTTGGTCAATCAACTCATGGATTACCGGCGTGCAGAACTCGGGTTCTTCGAACTCAGGGTAAAAAGGATGAATGCTAAAAATCAAATCCTTGAGATTTGCAATCTCTTCGATAAATTAGCCAAAAGAAAGAAAATAAGCTATAATATTGAAGATCTTGCTGCCGACAAAGAATTTCTGGTCGACAGTAATTATCTGGAACTTATACTTACCAACCTTCTTTCAAATGCCTTTAAATTCACGCCTGATGAAGGCAGGATCATTGTAAGAATGGAAGAAGATGTGAATTATTTTATCATTGAAGTGGAAGATACCGGTTGTGGTATTCCCGCAGACAAACAAACCCTGATTTTTGATCGGTTCTATCAGGTCGACAATGACTATGTTGGTACCGGTATTGGTTTGTCGCTGGTAAAAAGACTGGTCGACCTGCACCATGGAAGAATTGAAGTTAAGAGTCAACCGGGAGAGGGAAGCACCTTTACAGTATATATCCCTCAGAATGAGGAAGAATATGATCATCTGGAAATGGAAACACAACCAACCGAAATTTCGGGGCAGGTAAAACATAAAAATCTTGATTTTATTCTGGAAGACGCCGTTGTTGATGAAATGCAAACCGAAGAGGGCGCAACAAAAACCGACACATTATTAATTGTGGAGGATAATGCGGAAGTTACTGAATATCTTACCGATCGTCTCTCTAAAAACTATAATATCTATACGGCAGCCAATGGTGCAGATGCACTTGAAGTGCTGAAAGACAAGGAAGTAGATCTGGTGCTGACAGATGTGATGATGCCGGTAATGGATGGTATTAAACTTTGCCGGACAATTAAGCAAAACATAAAAACCTGTCATATCCCGGTAATTATACTTTCTGCACGGTCGAATACCGAAGATCAGTTGCAGGGACTGGAAGTGGGAGCCGACGATTATCTGCCAAAACCTTTCACCTACTCGGTGCTGAAGGCAAAGATTCAGAATATGCTTAAATCAAGGCGGAGAAGTCTGGAGCATTACTCCAAATCGCTCGAAGTGGAACCCGAAAAGATCACTTTCAATGTGATGGATGAGGAATTGTTGAAAAAGGCTATGAAGATTGTGATTGATAACCTCGACAACAGTGAATTTTCCACAGATATTTTCTGTTCCGAGATGGGCATGAGCCGTTCCAATCTCCATTTGAAACTGAAGGCCATCACAGGTGAGTCGACCATCGATTTTATTAAGAAAATAAGATTTAACGAAGCCTGTAAATTATTGCTCGACGGAAGGTATAATGTGGCTGAAGTAAGTACGATGGTTGGGTTCAATACTCCTTCGTATTTTGCTACCAGTTTTAAGAAATATTTCGGGTGTTTACCTACTGATTACGTAAAAAGCCGAAGATTGTAACAAAATTGATATTTTTTTCGACAAATTTCAATCATTGTACGCTTGAAATGAAGTTTTTTTGCAATGTGAAAACTATCCTTTAGTTGTTGATGCTGAAAAGAAATACAACACCCGGGGAAAAATATCAAATGCAAAACAAAAATCAGATACAATGACACAGAAATTTTTATTTATTACCGTCTTCATTTCTTCCGTATTGTTCAGTTCGTGTAACAATGATACCGCCTGGGTGGATAAGAGTATTGACACAGCTGCTTTTCAGTTGAATCAGATGGCCGTCGAAATTGCGGATTCTGCAAAACTACCACGTTCGATCAAAAACGGAGAAATACGTCTTGAAGATTTGTACGACTGGACGAGTGGTTTCTTTCCGGGAAGTTTGTGGTATACCTATGAACTGACAAAAGACGAAAAACTCAAAGATCAGGCAGTTAAATATACAGATTTATTGTATAATGTGAAGGATTATACCGGCACCCATGATTTGGGTTTCATGATATATTGCAGTTATGGCAACGGATTCAGGCTGACTGGTGATACTTCGTATGTACACGTCATGGTGCAAACTGCTGATAATCTGATTTCAAGATTTGACAGCACCACTCAAACAATTCGCTCATGGGACTTCGGTGACTGGCAATACCCGGTAATCATCGATAATATGATGAATCTTGAATTGCTTTTCTGGGCAAGTGATTATACTAAAAATCCAACATACAGGGATATTGCGCTCCGACATGCCGATACGACGATGAAGAATCATTACCGTGCCGACTATTCTTCCTATCACGTGATCGATTATGATACTATTACCGGTGAAGTGAGGTCAAAGGGAACTTTTCAGGGTTATGCCGACGAAAGTGCCTGGGCACGCGGTCAGGCCTGGGGATTGTATGGTTATATTGTCTGCTACCGCTATACCAAAGAGCAGAAGTACCTCGATTTTGCTGAAAATATCGCTGCATATATCATGAAGAATGTTAAAACGGAGGACAAAATTCCTTACTGGGATTACAATGCGCCTGATATACCCAACGCGCCACGCGATGCCTCGGCTGCTGCGATTACTGCTTCAGCACTGTTGGAACTGAAAGATATGGTGAAGGATGGTTCAAAGTATTATGCATATGCCGAAACCATTCTTAAAAACCTGTCGGGTGAACAGTATCTGGCAAAAAAAGGAGAAAACAAAGGTTTTATCCTGATGCACTCAGTTGGACATCTGCCGGCAAATTCCGAAATCGATACGCCGCTCAATTATGCTGATTATTATTATCTTGAAGCGTTGAAACGAATTAAAACAGCGAATAGGTAAAAGTGAATAGGTAATAGCGAATAATGATAAGTGATAAGTGATAAGTGATAAGTGATAAGTGAGATGTACATCATAGCCGGAATAAATTCTCAACTTTCAACTCTCAACTCTTAACTTTTGTGTTTCCTTAGTCTTCCTTCTGTGCCTTTTGTGGTTAAATAGTTTAGTAATTACTTTAAATCAATGAAAATGAAACAAAAATTATATATTTTCTTCTTACTTCTTTTTATTACTGTTTCAATAAATGCTCAGTCATTCCGAAAAGAAGTCTTTGAATTACTTGATTTGAAAAAGCCGGGACTTGAAAAAGTGAATGAGCTGGTTCAGGCAGGAAAACAGCAGGAAGCTGCTACAGCATTGCTCGATTATTACCGTAACCGCAGCAATGTGAAACATCCGAGTGTAAATCTGAAAAATGTAAGAATCGGTACTGAAGAACAAAAGTGGGCAGATGACGGTTTGAAGCATGTGTTTTTTGTGCACAAGGGTTACCAGCCTTCCTATTTCTACGGCGATGATATCAACTGGGAATACTGGCCGGTACAGGACAATGAGTTGCGTTGGCAACTGCATCGTCATAAGTGGTGGACACCTATGGGGAAAGCTTATCGCATCAGTGGCGACGAAAAATATGCCCGTGAATGGACTTTACAATTCATCGACTGGATCAAAAAAAATCCATTGCTGAAACCAACAAAGGAAGAACGTGCAGCCATGAGTGCTGAAGAGTTGAAAAAACTGGAAAATGTACGTTATGCCTGGCGTCCGTTGGAGGTGAGCAACCGCTTGCAGGACCAAACCGATCAGTTCATGTATTTCTCTAAAAGCAAATACTTCACCCCTGAATTTCTTTCTGAATTTCTGGTCAATTATTACCTTCATGCACAGCATATTCTCGGCAATTATTCCGATCAGGGAAATCACCTGCTTTTCGAGGCACAACGCATGATTTACGCAGGAGCCTTTTTTCCTGAATTTAAAGCCGCTGAAAGCTGGAGAAAAAGTGGCATCAACATTCTTAATCAGGAAATAAAAACACAGGTGTACGATGATGGTTTCCAGTACGAACTGGACCCTCATTATCATGTTGCAGCCATCAATATCTTCATTCAGGGCATTGAAATCGCTGATGTTAATGGTTTTAAGAATGATTTTCCTGTTTCGTATCTCTCAACAGTTGAAAAGATGGTAATGGCCGTCATCAATTATTCTTTCCCCAACTATCAGAATCCCTGCTTCAGCGACGCTAAACTCGATTCGAAAGAAGAAATGGTGAAGAATTTCAAACGCTGGTCGAAAATCTTCCCTGAAAACAAACAAATTTTGTACATGGCTACCGAAGGTAAGAAAGGAGAACTTCCGTCTTATCTCTCCAATCGTCTGGCAACATCAGGATATTACATTTTCCGTAACGGATGGAAGGAAGATGCAACCATGATGGTGCTGAAAGCCGGTCCTCCTGCCTTCTGGCATAATCAGCCAGATAACGGTACTTTCGAATTGTATGTCAACGGAAGAAATTTCTTTCCCGATGCAGGAAGTTATGTATATGCCGGAAGTGATGAAGTAACTAAAGAGCGCAACTGGTTCCGTCAAACCATGGTGCACAAGACACTTACACTCGACAATGCCAATCTCGTAAATACCGACTCAAAGTGCCTGCTTTGGGAAACAGGAGCTAAGGTGGAGAAATTAGTAGTGGAGAATCAGAGTTATTCGAATCTTAAACACCGCAGAACAGTATTCTTTGTCGATAAATCATTTTTCGTTATTGTGGATGAAGCAACAGGTGATGCTACAGGTAATGTGGCCGTACATTATCAGTTGAGTGAAGGAAAGGTGACTTCAGACAACGCTAAACTTAGTGTGCAAACACTTTATGATGATAATAATAATGTTATTGTAAAAGGTTTCGGAGCAAAAGGCACCAGTCTTATTGAGGAGGAAGGATGGGTATCATACGCTTATCGTCAGAAAAGCAAACGACCTGCCTTTGCATATGAACTGGAAAAGAACAACACCGAACCGGTACGTTTTATCACGGTAATTTATCCTGTTGGCATGGATACTCCTAAGATTGATGCACAGTTTGCCGTAAAAGACATGGAAGAGAAAGCAGTGAAAGTAAATCTTAAAATCAACCGTAAAAAATATGTATTACAGGCACAATGGTAAAAAACTGACGACAGCTGCGCTTCTTGTAACAGCTGTCGCCGGTCTGAAAGCTGAA
>JAYFPP010000044.1:0-13057 GCA_034927635.1 Paludibacter sp. | reverse complement strand
GCTTTTGCAGCATTTTCGTTCACATGTATTTCTCCTTTGGCAAATCCCTGACTGTGAGCAATCCATTTTTTTACCGACGACACCGTATCGGCGGAAGCTACAAAACGGGTACAGACTATTTCACCTTTTTTATCCAGCAATCTCACCAGCACATTGTCAGCCTTTCCATTGGCTATAAAAACATCAATGCCTTCATCAGCAATTTTCCGGGCTATGGAAGTTTTTGTTGCCATACCTCCTCTGCCAAAAGATGATTTTGATGACTGGATGAAATCTGTAACATCCTCTCCTTTTTTAATTTCCCGGATAACACTTGCACCGGGATCGCTTGGGAATCCGTTGAAAATACCATCCACATTACTCAGAATGATAAGCGCTTCCATATCCATCATGGAGGCAATCAGACCCGAGAGTTCATCATTATCAGTAAACATCAACTCCGAGACTGATACCGTATCATTTTCATTAACGATAGGAATGACTTTATTCTCGAGCATCACCTTCATACAGTTGCGTTGATTCAGGTAGTGGCGACGGCTGCTGAAATTTTCCTTGGTTGTCAGCACCTGACCTACCGTTATTCCATGATCCCGAAATAAATCCCAGTAATGATTGATTAACTTTGCCTGACCTACAGCAGAAAAGAGTTGACGCTGATCCAACACATCCATTTTTTTGTTTAAACCCATAATGCTTCTTCCCGAAGCAACAGCTCCTGAAGAAATAAGCACAATCTCCACTCCTTTTTTGTGCAACACAGCAATCTGATCCACTAATGCCGACATGCGTGTGATATCCAGCGTTCCATCAGGTCTGGTGAGGACATTGCTACCGATTTTTACTGCTATTTTTTTGAACTTCATTGTATTATTTTATTACCATATAAGTCATATAAGTACCATATAAGCTTATATGAACATATTTTTAATCTTATATGGTACTTATATGACTTATATGGTTTAAATAAATTAATATTCATTATAAACTACCTGCATCACCGTCGTACCGACTGCAAAAAGCGTTTGTTTATCAATATTTCTCATATCATCATTTACAGTATGCCAATAATCCCCAAAACCATGTTGGTTGTCAGGATTATAATGGATGATGTCAATACTGGGAATACCGGCAATCTGATTCACATAAAGATGATCATCAGTAATAGCTCCGCCGGGTTTATTCACAAAGTATTTTTCAAAACCAAGATTTAATGCCTTATCCCACACTTTACTAACAACATTCGCGGCAAAATGCTCGGAAATCTGATCCCTGTAAAAAGTCGCATCGGGCGCCCCCACCATATCAAGCAATATTCCAAAACGCGCAGCATATGGACTGACATGGGGATTTTTTGCCCAATACTGGGATCCAAGACACCATGAATCTTCCGCATTTCCGGTATAATTTTCGGGTGCACCATAGTCTTCGGCATCAAAGAATATTATATCAACACCCAGGCGTGGAGAGGAAATACCTATATTTCTGGCAATCTCAAGCAAAACACCCACACCACTCGCACCATCATTTGCTCCCAATACCGGCTTGTTGTAATTTGCAGGATCAGGGTCGTGGTCCGACCAGGGACGTGTATCCCAATGTGCAAAAAGTAAAATCCGCTGTTTTGCTTCAGGTTTATAGGAAGCAATGATATTGTTAGCATCGAGTATATCACCGTTAAATGCACGAAGTTTTACTTTCTGCTCAATAACAACTGCTCCATAACTTTCTAATGTATTCACAAGATAGTCGGCACAAGCCTTATGGGCATCAGTATTAGGCACACGGGGTCCGAAATTCACCTGCTCCTCTACAAAGCGATAAGCAGAATCGGCCGAAAATGACGGCACACTTACAGGTGCTTCCTTATTAGCAACGGGTTTTGCATCCTGACGACATGAAAAAACCATTACAATTATTATAAAAAGAGATATTTTTCTTATCATTGCACTTTATTTTGGCCCAACAAAGATACAGATTTTTTCAAAATACTTTTATTGGGTATTTCATATTATAAAAAAGCCACTTTTTTGATTGAAATAACCAAAAACAAGCAAAAATAGGTTGTAAAACATGTTTTTTCGTTTGGTTGCCATGTAAAATCCCGTTTTCTTTGCAATCGTTAACTAAACAACACAATCTTTTTTATACCTTAAAAAAACTAATACCTATTTATAACGCGGGACTTTGTGAAAAGTCCCGCGTTATTTTATACCCATTGAAGTCAAGTCTATGATATGTAAATCTCATGAAAAAGGCGGCCGGCTTTGGTTTAAAAGGCGGCGGGCTCTTATTCAAAAGCCCGCGGGCTTTCACTAAAACGACGGCGGGCTTTTAAACCAAAGCCCGCCGCCTTTTTTTAATTGCTCTATAACGAACCGCAATGTGTCTTATCAAGTCAAAATATTATGAGTTAGAGCAATACATATAAATCATTTAAACAGCTAAACCATAACAGTTATACAGGTACATTCAGGAAGTTACAATGGTTTTAAGCAGATTTTTTTGACATATTGAAAGAGTTTGATGCAATTCCACAAATCTAAAAAAACGAAATAACACACAGAAGGACTTAATTTTTATGCACATAAATTCAAATATGTGCAATAAATAGTTGTATCTTAAATAAAAACTGCTATTTTTGTACGGCTTTTTTCGAAGCATCCCATTTTCTCTTTTTTAACGAAAACTGAGCGGGATATTGACTCATGCAAATGAACGTTTTAAGTAGCGGGAGCAGAAGCAAAACTTGTTTTGATTATGCCGGGTCACGCAAAACGACTAAATTCATTGAACCAATCACATAAACAAACCAAAATAATACGCAAATGAGTTTTAACATTGTTGTACTTGCAAAACAAGTGCCCGATACGCGTAATGTTGGGAAAGATGCTATGAAAGCTGATGGTACGGTTAACCGTGCTGCGCTTGCTGCCATCTACAATCCCGAAGATCTGAACGCACTCGAACAGGCACTTCGTTTAAAATCAAAAATTGAAGGAGCACAAGTTCATGTGCTGACGATGGGTCCCGCCCGAGCCGCTGAAATCATCAGGGAAAGTATGTATCGTGGAGCCGATGGCGGATATCTGCTGAGCGGTCGCGAATTTGCCGGTTCAGATACCCTGGCAACATCCTATGCTCTGGCAGCAGCCATAAGAAAAATTGGCAAAGTGGATATTATCGTTTGTGGCCGTCAGGCTATCGATGGTGACACAGCCCAGGTTGGACCGCAGGTTGCTGAGAAATTAGGCCTCCCTCAAATTACTTATGCTGAAGAAATTTTAGATCTATCTGATGGGAAAATCACCGTAAAACGACGTCTCGAAAGAGGAGTCGAAGTCGTAAAAGGTCCTGTTCCAATGGTGATAACCGTTAACGGTTCCGCTGCCAATTGTCGTCCCCGACATGCAAAACTTACCCTGAAATACAAAAATGCCAAAACAACTACCGAAAGGCAGGAATCTTCAACTGATTATACTGATTTCTATCAAACTCATCCATATCTGAATATCGCAGAGTGGGGCGTAGCTGACATTGAGCATGAAGCTAAATGGCTTGGATTAAGTGGTTCTCCAACCAAGGTTAAGCAAATTGAGAACGTAGTTTTCACAGCTAAAGAAAGCAAAAAACTGACTGCCGCTGATGCTGAAATTGAAGAGTTAATGAAGGAATTAATTGCCAACCACACTATCGGTTAAATGTCTACAGTCAACTGTTAACAGTCTACAGTCAAAAGACGATAGACAGAAGAAAAAAGACCGAAGACAGTAGACTGAAGACTTAAAAAATAGAAGAATGAACAATATATTTGTATATTTAGAAATTGAGGACGGCATCGTAGGTGATGTTAGTCTTGAGTTGCTGACAAAAGGCCGTAAACTGGCGGATCAGCAAAAATGCAAACTGGAAGCTGTTGCCATCGGTTATCAATTAGATAAAATCGGACAACAGGTTTTTCCTTACGGAGTCGATACCTTATATTTGGCTGATGACAAACGTTTGTCGCCTTATACTACTCTTCCACACACATCAGTGTTAGTTAATCTTTTTAAAGAAGAAAAACCTCAGATTGCATTGATGGGAGCAACTTCCATAGGTCGCGACTTGGGACCACGCGTATCTTCCGCATTATTCAGCGGATTAACAGCCGACTGTACTTCTTTGGAAATCGGAGCTTATGAAGATAAAAAGGCCGGAAAAGTATATAACGATCTTCTGTATCAAATCCGCCCTGCTTTCGGTGGAAATATCGTTGCTACGATTGTGAATCCTGATTGCCGTCCGCAAATGGCAACCGTTCGTGAAGGTGTGATGAAAAAAGAAATCCGTGATGAAAAGTATGCCGGAAAAACAAAAAAACTTGAAGTTGCAAAATATGTTTCCGACACTGATTTCGTAATTGAAGTGATTGAACGTCACATGGAGAAATCAAAGGTAAACCTGAAGGCTTCTCCGATTATTATTGCCGGAGGCTATGGTATGGGAAGTGTTGAAAATTTCAGGATGCTTTATGACCTGGCTGCTGTGTTGGGAGGTGAAGTTGGTGCATCGCGTGCTGCTGTCGATTCAGGACTGGCAGAACATGAACGTCAGATCGGACAAACAGGCACTACCGTACGTCCGAAACTTTACATTGCCTGCGGCATTTCCGGCCAGATACAGCACATCGCCGGCATGCAGGAAAGTGCGATGATCATTGCCATCAACAATGACCCGCATGCACCCATCAACGCCATTGCCGACTATGTAATCACCGGCAACGTTGAAGAGGTTGTTCCAAAAATGATTCAGTATTACAAGAAAAACAGCAAATAATTATGAACTACTACAGTAATAATCCGGCATTAAAATTTCAGCTATCTCATCCCCTGATGCAGAAAATTGTTACCCTCAAGGAGCGTAATTTTGCTGATAAAGATAAATATGACTTCGCTTCGCGCGATTTTGAAGATACCATCGACAATTATGAAAGAGTATTGGAAATAATCGGTGAGATAAGTGGAGAGATCATCGCTCCAAATGCTGAGAGCGTTGATAAAGAAGGTCCGCAGGTAATCAACAACCGTGTAAAATATGCCCGGGGTACACAGGAAAACCATGACGCCCTGGCACAAGCCGGTTTGTACGGTATGGCCCTGCCACGCCAGTACGGCGGTTTAAATTTTTCAATGATTCCCTATATCATGGGTGGAGAAATCGTATCGCGTGCCGATGCAGGTTTTGCCAACATCTGGGGTTTGCAGGATTGCGCTGAAACCATTGCAGAATTTGCAGATGAAAATATTAAAGCAGAATTTCTCCCACGTGTATGTATGGGCGACACCTGTTCAATGGACCTTACCGAACCTGATGCAGGATCGGATTTGCAGGCTGTACAGTTGAAAGCCACTTATAACGAACATGATGGCGTTTGGTATCTGAATGGTGTAAAACGCTTCATTACCAACGGTGATGCTCAGATCAAATTAGTGTTGGCACGTTCGGAAGACGGATCCGCTGATGGTCGCGGTTTATCTTATTTCGTTGCCGACAATAATTTCGACCACACCATGAAAGTGCGTCGTATTGAAAATAAATTAGGTATCAAAGGTTCTCCGACCTGTGAGTTGGTCTTCACCAACACACCTGCGAAACTGGTTGGTACACGTCGTATGGGTTTGATCAAATACGTGATGTCACTTATGAACGGTGCCCGTTTGGGCGTTGGAGCTCAATCAGTAGGTGTGTCTCAGGCAGCTTATGATGAAGCAATTGCATATGCCCGCGAACGCCGCCAGTTTGGCAAAGCCATCATCGAATTCCCGGCAGTATATGAGATGGTATCCATCATCAAAGCAAAACTGGATGCTTCACGGGCTTTGTTATACGAAACAACCCGCTTTGTTGATGTTTACAAAGCCTATGAAGGCCTCGAAGCCGATCGCAAATTAACTCCTGAAGAAAAAGCTGATTACAAAGATTTTCAGAGATTGGCAGATGGATTTACTCCAATATTGAAAATGTTCTCCAGTGAATTTGCCAATCAGAATGCATACGATTGTATTCAGGTACACGGCGGCTCAGGTTTCATGAAAGACTATGCCTGCGAGCGTATTTACCGTGATGCCAGAATCCTGACTATTTACGAAGGAACATCACAGTTGCAGACCGTAGCAGCTATCCGTCACGTCACCACAGGAACGTATCTGAAACAAATCAGGCATTACGAAGCTCAGGTCATCAATCCTGAATTTCATTCTCTGAGAAAGAAACTGACAACGATGACTACGCTGTATGAGAACGCTGTAACACGTGTTGCAGATGCTAAAAATCCGGAATACCTCGATTTTCAGGCTCGTCGTTTAGTGGAAATGGCCGGTCACATCATCATGTGCTATTTATTGATTATCGATGCCAGCAGGGACGATATGTTCCGTAAATCGGCAGAAGTATATCAGAAATATGCTGAAGTAGAAGTGAGAAAACATGCGACTTTCATTAAAAACTTTGACGTAGAGCAGGTGGATAAATACAAAATAGCGTAATTATTCAACATAAATTAAATGAATGAGCCTCTTCTGTATTCTGAAGGGGCTCATTTTTTTTTATAAACATCACTTATTGTAAATCCGGAAAGAAAATATATTTGAACAATATTTATCATAATGTGTACAAAAATCTCATTATATTGCCATAAAATTGATGAACTTTGCATAAATAAAGTGTCAATCACATTTAAATATTTACTCACAGTAATTCCTATGAAGAAATCCCTGCTTACTTTTACCTGTATTATATTCAGTCTGATCATTTCAGCCGGCAACAAAATCAGTAATATGGAAATTCAACAAACACTGGATTTCTCAAAAGAACAATCGATGCGATTGTACAAAGTCATGCAAGGCAAAAAAGGTCTGTTACCACGCACCATCGATGATAAAGGTCAACTGATTACGTCCAATGACCGTTGGTGGACCAGTGGATTTTTCCCCGGGACACTGTGGTATTTGTATGAATATTCTGAGGATAACAATTTGAAAGATGCGGCCATCGAAATGACCAATCGGGTTATTCAGCAACAATACACCACCAACAACCACGATGTGGGCTTTATGATTTATTGCAGTTTTGGTAACGGACTGCGCATCACAGGAAATAAAACATACGCTCCTGTAATCATCAATGCCGCAAAATCTCTTTCCACACGTTTTAACCCAACCACCGGGTGCATAAGATCATGGGACAACAAAAAGTGGCAATATGCGGTCATTATTGACAACATGATGAACCTGGAACTGCTTACCAACGCTACCAGGATTTCAGGGGACAGCTCATTTTACAACATTGCAGTATCGCATGCAAGTACAACCATCAACAATCATTTCCGTCCTGATGGCAGTTCGTATCATGTGGTGAGCTACGATACCATAAAAGGTGGACATGTGGCAAGACAAACATTTCAGGGTTCACATGACGAATCGGCATGGGCACGAGGACAAGCCTGGGGATTGTATGGTTATGTCATGATGTATCGCGAGACAAAGAAAAAAGAATATTTGCAACATGCCATAAAAATTGCAAATTATATCATGCATCACAAACATCTTCCCGAAGATAAAATTCCCTACTGGGATTTTGATGCTCCCGATATTCCCAATACACTCAGAGATGCTTCTGCCGGTGCCATTATGGCTTCGGCTTTTCTTGAACTGAGTACCTTTCTTGATAAAAAGGCGGGAAAGCCCTATTTCAATATCGGGCAGGCCCAGCTAAAATCGTTAATGAGTCCTGTTTATTTAGCTAAACCGGGTGAAAACGGAAATTTCATCCTGAAGCACAGCGTCGGATTTATGGCAAAAAATAGCGAAGTAGATGTCCCGCTTACTTATGCTGATTACTACTTTCTGGAAGCATTATTAAGATATCGGAAAATTGTTCAAAATCAACAGTGAACTGTACGGGATAAGATGATGGTTGATCACGACATCTTCCTGAAATTTAAACCTGCATTTTCAATATTTCAGAAGCATACGGCAGTCTTTATGGTATATTCTCTACCGGAATCATTTACAGTGAGGATATAAAATCCCCTTGACAGCGCGATAACACTATTCTGTTGAATAAGTGAAGCATGTACCATTCTCCCGCTCATATCATGAATTTGTATCGAAATGGGTTGGCTGGTGTCAATTTTTATACCAGGAGGCAGGTTACTGATTCTCCAAGCAGACTTTTCATCAACTAAAACCGGGGTACTACTCAGCGGATTGGTTCTCAGTACCGGATAATCCGTTCCAACCCGCATTTCCCATATAGTATTAAAATCCCAACCAAGTGTAAGTTGAAAGAAATTTTGATTTAAAAAATTACCGTGCGATAACAGCATTCCGGGAGTAACGATTGCTGCACCGGTACCATGATTTGTTCCGGCGTAATTTAACGGGATATCATTTCGGGCAAAAATATTATTGTGAACAAGCGTTTTCGTTTGTAGAGCAGTTCCAAAAAACAAATTCGGAGTACCTCCGCTAATCTCATCTGCAACAACAGCCACCGAACCCGCCTTAATAATATCAGCAATCACAGTATTCGGACTATTTATCACACCAAACAAACCTCCTGCATAATTGCTTGTATTGCCTGTATTAATTGCACGTACCGTGCCGGCCACGTATCCATCAGTCACCCACAAAGCATTTGATGCTACATGTCCGATTAATCCTCCCACTTTGGCGTTGGTTGCGGCACTACCACTGATCTGAGCATCGACAAAACTATTGCTGATTACGCTATTACCTGCAATACTCTTTCCCGCCAATCCGCCCACTTCTTCTGTACCCTGAATAGTTCCGGTAACTGTAACCTGATCAATGCGATTATTTCCAAGAAGTTGTCCGACCAGACCTCCCACCGGCAGGGTGCCTTTGATGTTCACATTCTCAATTCCAAGATTAGTTACCGAACTGTTTTCCATTTGTCCGATAAAACCTTTGCAGGCAGTTTCCGATGCAATATGAATATTCTTCACAGAAAAACCTTTACCATCAATTTTTCCGCTGAATTTCACAGGAGCACTATCGTCTCTTAACGCAGCTCCCAAAGGAACCCATTCAATGCTATCAGGAATGATAATGTCGTTGGTCAGATAAAATTCCTTATCAAGATTATTCCTTACAACCATCAAATCTTCGAAGGTTGCTATAGGATAAGGAAATTGATACGTTTTACCGTAATAATCCATGTTCCATTCGAAGGGAGCCTTGAAATCATCCTGACCTTCACCGTAGGGGGGTAAAATAAATGGTGAGACGATGGCATCATATTCCTGTGCCATCTTTTTCAGCCGTGCAAATTCAGTTTGGTGTGCCGGTTTATTCCACATATTGGTTTCCTCATAGAATTGATCCGGATAATAGGAAAGAAAATCGTAGCTCAGTTTTACTTTTTCATTCTTCCCCTTCAGAATCAACTTATAATTGTTGTTCACCACGGCTCCACAGCCTAAATACAAATCCCGGGTCAGAACCGGTTGTTGTCCCGACAACAATGAGGAAATATCCATTCCGTCGAAAGGACGTTTAGGGGCACCTCCAACATTTAACAGACTCCTGATGGTAGGCATTATGTCAACAAAACCCACCACCTGTTTGATTGTCCTTTTTCCTGCCCATTTAGCCGGGTAGGATACAATAGCCGGTGAACGAACACCACCGTCGAATTCCTGAAATTTTCCACCTCTCAGAGGTGTACTGGTTGCCCCGAAATTCGGATCACCACCGTTATCACTGAAAAATATTATCAGGGTATTATCTTCAATGCCTCTATCCTGAAGGGCTTTCCTTATAGCACCGACTCCTCTGTCCATACAAGTCACCATGGCAGAATAGGTAACCCTGTCCTTCTCGTCGGGAGTTAGTTGATTAAAATTACTGGTGTACAAAGCGATATCCTCCTCCTTAGCCAACAATGGACTATGGGGAGCATTGAAAGCTACATACAGAAAGAAAGGATTTTCGGATTGAGAATATTCATTGATGCATTGGACCGACTCTGCAGTAATTAAATCTGTTGTGTAGCCTGTATCGTAACAAGGATTCCAGTCATTGTGCCAGTCAAGTTGTCCATCGCGCAAGTGTGTGAAATAATTCAGCGCTCCGTTCAGATGTCCGTAAAAATGCGTAAAGCCTCTGCTAAGCGGGTGATATTCTTTTCTTGAATGACCCAAATGCCATTTACCAACAATTGCACGATTGTCGTAACCAGCCTTCCCCAGGATATCTGCCAGGGTTTCCTCTTCCACATCCAGTCCGAAATCGCGCCAGGGAGGAATGACCGTTTCCCGAATACCAAAACGATTCGGATAACGCCCGGTCAGCAACCCTGCACGTGTGGGACTGCTGACCGGGGCAGTATAGAACCGGTCCAGTATGATTCCATCCTGAGCTAACTTATCGATGTTAGGGGTTTTAACCTCACTAAAATGAAAGCCAACATCGCCCCAGCCCAAATCATCAGCAAGAATGACAACAATATTCATTTTGTCAGACGCCTTCGCATGGGGAATTAAAGCAGGTAAAAACAGCGGTATGACAGAAAGCGACAATGTTGCCTGTTTACTCATTTGACGATATCGATTCAGGAATGAATCAATAGTTTTTATTGTTTAATAATTGATTTTTATAAGCTTGTTTTGCCCGGCAACTAAATAAACACCCTTATTCAGCAATCTGAATTTTGCAACTTCATTATCATCGGTGATGATCACAGTATTCAGCAGCTTTCCCTGCAGATCAAATAATTGAACTTTTTCACCCTTCATGGCACCGGATACATGCAATTCATTCTCAGAAACAACAGCTTTGAAATTATCCTCCGATTCCTGCGAGATACCGGTTGGCCAAAATACAGATTCATAAACTCCCATATCAACTACATCTGCGAATATTCTTGTTCTATAGTCCAAATCATAAAAAATTGTTGTTACTTCCGCATTAAGGCCTGTGTTAACACATGGAGACGATTGCGACGACAAGCGATATGAGGCATTATTGATTTCAGTGATTTCAGCTTCACCCACACCTTTACCAATGACGGAAGCGGGAGCAGCAAAACCGGGAACTACAGGCACAGTCGCAGCACGGTCAAGGATAATATGATTAACTTCATCACCATTTGTAAATTTAGTACTGGTACTTTCAACCGCACTGTGTTTAGAAATAATCGTTCCTCCGGCATTTATGTTAGAAGCACCACCAAAACTATTATAAGCACTTCCGTATAAATTATTATAGGCAATTGAATTGATGAGTGTCAGATGTGAAGTATTAGTTCCCACGCCAATGGCTCCCCCCGGATTTACTGCTTTATTATTCGCAAAAGTACAACTACGTGCCGTAACTGTTGTTCCACCACCAATTTGAATAGCCCCGCCGTTTGCCACTGAGGTGTTATTGATAAATAAACAGTTTTCAATAACAATAGTATTTGTATTACAATGTATCGCCGCACCATGTTTACCTCCCTGAGTGGCATTATTCCTGAAAATACAATTCCGAATGACAGCTCCGTTATTAATAATCATCCCTCCTCCATTAGCATAGGTCGGTGATAATGCATTCTGAACGATAACACCATCCAGAATACAGGGTATTACTGTTGTATTGCCGCCGGGTCGTGCAGCACCAACTGTATTACGAAGCGGCGACACAGTATTATTTCCATCAAAAATGGTTAAATTAGTTGCCCAGTTTCTTTCTGTTAATACTGTTTCGTCACCATTAAAACCTCCGTAGATATTCAGATAATCAAAATTAATGGTATCAGTAAAAACGTAAGTTCCTTCTTTAACCCAGATTTCAGGTTTCACTTCCTGAACCCTGGCTACTTCAGCAGCAGCAGTTAAACTAGAAGCATTAGCCCACGATGAACCGTCTCCCGTACCATCCGGTGCTACAAAAAGCACATTTTCCACCGCAAAAACATGCATGAACGGTAGTAAAAATACTACGAAATAAGTAAAAATTCTTTTCATAATAATAGTATTTAATAGATTTATAATATGCAAATTAACAATATTATAACTCTAAAAACGAACACTATTGTTCTGAAAACAAGCACATTTGTAAAGAACATCAATTTTCATTTTAAGTATATGATAAGTTTACAACAAGCCCTTTTTGTGCAATTATTACTGATGAAAATTTTTTTGTCTCATATATTTCATTTATTTTTGCGTTGTTTGATATTTGTTAACATCTAAATTATACCTTATGAAAGCACTATTTTATTCATTTTTATTTATTGCTATCAGCGCAACATTTCTTTCCGGTTGCGAAGAACTTGGAATCACAGAGGAATTACTGAATGAATTAACTCAGGGAAAAATGGTCGTGTTGATCGACGGAGATCAGGATGAAACATTTAATTGCACTTATAATCATTATGGTGAAGGTGAAGGTTTAACCGGCGAAGTATTTATCAACGGAACACTGGCAAGTACAACCGAGAAGTATCTGACACTCATGTATGGATCCTACGAAAACGCTACAGCTCTGACGATGAAAATGTATTCAACCAGCAAATCGGAAGACATGATGTCGGTGAGTACGTCTTATGGCTATCTTGAAAATGGCACTTCAATAACTGTCACCATTGTTGAAATAACAGATACAGCAATTAAAGGCACTTTCTCCGGAAATCTTTCCAAAGAAGGCGGTAACGTAACAATTGACGGAGCATTCTGGGCTTTAAAAGGACAGCAACCACTATAAGCGAATAGCGAAGAACTATTAGCGAATAGTTCAAACAGATGGAGCAAACGAGTGACCTTAATCGCGTAAGCGATTTCGACACGAGTTGCTCCATCTGTTTGTAAGTGAGAAGTGATGATAGCGAAGAGGTAATAGCGAAAAGCGAAGAACGAAGAACATAGAGACGCGGCATGCCACGTATTTTAGTGATGAGTGATAAGTGATGAGTGTTAAGTGAAACAAAAAACCCTCAGCAGAACATTAAATCTGCTGAGGGTTTTAAAAAACGGCGGCTATCTACTCTCCCACATAATTGCAGTACCATCGAC
>JAYFPP010000274.1:0-10412 GCA_034927635.1 Paludibacter sp. | reverse complement strand
GGGAATATCGTGTACGATATGGGCCAGCGAATCCTGTTGAAGTACAGTGTATAGTTTGTTCGATTTCAACTCCTTGCGTGCGGATTTCAGTCCGGTAGCATCGGGTTGTACTAAGACCATGTATTCGTAGCGGTTGTCTTTTGCTTTTTCGCCATGATTGATGTAGGCCAGTGCAAAAGAATTTTTCGTGGGGGCATCAGTTTCTTCATCAAATGAACGTTGCAATGTTTTCTTTACTTCGACGGAAGCGTTTTTCACGAAGAAATAGTTGTTCAGTCCGTCGGACAGTTCGGTGGCTTTGGCACTCAGCTTCGTTTCAAACGGAAAAGCTGTTTGTTCCTCGCCGTTAATCTGCAGCGGACGAACATCGGTCGACTGATACACCTGGAACAAAGTAGTATGCACTTCCTTTCCCGGCAAAGCCGATTGAACACCTGAGCCCAGAGCTACGATCCTGTTATCGAAAAAGAAATAAGATTTACGGGCACGCAGCGAACCGTTATATTTATCGTGTTCGTGCAACTTCATGGCATAAGCACCATTAAGGTTACGCAAAGAAATCCCTCCTGCAAAAGCTTCGTCGGACAACAGCATCTCCTCATAACCCGATTCGGCATCGAGGTTTTTAATATCCGCACGTAGTTCCTTCAGTGGCAAAGCGGCAGCAGTAGTTCCCGGAAAATGATTCCAGTCCCACCCTTTCTGATTGAAACCTGAGGAAAAGTTGGAAATGGGTTTACCAGAGGCCATGATCTGTAGATTGCCGTGATTGAGGTAGCGACCATAAAGGTTGGCGCCCACGTAGGATTCGGTTGCCCACAGATAACGGCTGTGTCCCATGGCGGTTACCATCCAGTTATCGCGTCGTTGTACCGATAAGTTGGAGTATGGAAAAGAGCGGTTGCCCTGCGGTGAAGGTTCAGGTTGAATGCCTGCCTTCTGGAAAATACGGGCATCGGCAGTCGGACGATTCTCCACTAAGCGAAGATAGGCAGCTGCCAGTTCTTTGTCGATAGCTTCTTTTCTATCGGGTGAACCCGCAAGAGCTAATCTTGAGAAATGCTCAGGAAAAATGTGTCCCTGTCCGTCGGGATGACGACCTGAAAGCGACAGAGGCCATGTCAGCAGGTTGCTGTAATAGCGCATGGCCAACAGCGATTGCTTCAGGTTTTCGCGACCCGCAGGTTGCAGGTCAAAAGAAGTATGATGCAGCATCCAGCTCACATTCACTGCACCATCGAGCCCACCCACCGCATAGGCCGGATAGTTATGACGGTGATGATAGATACTTCCATCAATTTTAAAAGTGCCCTGTGTGCCATCGGAAACCATCAGTCCGTTGTCGATCCAGCGGGTAAATGCCTTCAGATAGCGGACTTTTTCAGGCGAATCGTTCATCATCAGGATGCTCGCTAACCGTCCGGAGAGACTGGTATTGAAAGCATCGACGTCCATTCCCGGAACTTCGGGACGGGTTTTTATTTCTCCTGTACCTGCAAACCATTCCATGGCCTGTTGCACCTGAGCATCCAGTCCGTTTTGCGTCAACACATCACGCATCAGCAAAGCAGCACTGTAATACTCCCGCATGCTATACCCCAGATGATGCAAGGTACCCATGGCACTTCCGGCCCTGAATCCCTGATCAAGCAAATGACGCGACAGCAGCACAAACATATTGGTTATTGTTTTCTTATCAGTCTCGTCGATAGTATAACGGTAGGTAACCGCCATATTGAACATCAGTTCATTAAGTTGCGAAATCCCTGATGCATTGTCGTACAACAACTGATAACGGGGGGCTCCCAGTCTTTCGTAGGTTTCCCCAAAACGTTCGAAGAACACAGGCAAACCGCGCAAAGATCCATCTTTGTTTTTACGGATGCGGTATGCGTTAAATTCTTTTGTCAGCTTATCTATAGTCACCGGTCGGCGGTCGGCAGTCAACAGACTGATAAAACGCTGTTCTATTGTTTTGATACTTTCGGTTTCTTCTTTGTCAATATTCTCACCGATAGGAAGATCAAATTTTTTGTTCCATGATTTGAGCAGAATGAGCCAGTGATTGTCGGTACCGGGATTGATAAAAGGTGCCTGAAAATCGGCCGTGTGTTGCCTTACATCCTGAAAGGAAGATAACATAAGATGATCAAAGAAAAGTTCCCCTTCCTTCACTCCTTCAACACGAACGCGCATTTCATCCATTCCTTCGATGGCTTTGCCCTGCATGTCGCGGTCGAAAGCCACCCATGCCCCACTCCATCCCTGAAAGTTCAGACCATAATCGAACCATGAACAGACGGCTCCATTTTTCAAAAACTCAAATACCAGCTTACCCTGCGGATTGGCCTGAGGAGCATACATCCAGAAAACGAATGTTGCTACAGAATTATCTTTAAAAGGATTGACAGGGGCATAGGGAATGGCACTTTTAATACTCCATCCATCACCATCGTTTTTCCATTGCCAGCAAAGGCTTTTGCTCCCATGTTTGTAATGATCTCCTGACACAGTTAACAGGGAAGTTTGCTGTTGCTCCGCCGGACCAGTACCATTTTCGAATGATAAGATGGACGGATGAGTAAATTCATTCACCTGTGAGAATGATCCGGTTACGAATGCAAGAAGCATTAGCAGTATGATATTGATAGTACGGGCGCGATTCATTTTTTAGTTTTTTTACGCCACGAAGTGGCAAAATATCCTAGCCCAATGGCAACGCCTTGGGTTTCTGATTGTCGATCTTAATACCCGGGGCGTTCCCCCGGGTTGATAATATTTTTGGCTTTCAGCCAAAAAAGCGAATCTGTATGCAGTTAAAAAATACAAACATAATTATTTACCAGTTTCAATACCTTTCTTACGCAGCAACGCTTCCAGGAAATAATAATCGGCATAATTGAGTGGCACATCAATCTCATGACCGTGAGGAATACTACCTACAGAGTGCATCAGCAGGAAATTACCGTTGGTACCGAGGATAGCACGATAGGCTGGAGACGACAGAGACGCGATAATTTTATCAGCCGTTGCTTTGTATTCTGTCTTACCATAAGTACTGAGTTCGTATAATGCTGATGCAATGATGGCGGCTGCGGAAGCATCGCGTGGTTCGTTAGGGATATGAGGGGCATCAAAATCCCAGTAAGGCACCAGATCCTCCGGCATATTCTTGTGGGTGAACAGGTAATTGTAAATTTTATCAGTTAATTCGAGATACCGTGAATCTTTGGTTTCACGGTAGCAAAGGGTGAAGCCATACAGTGCCCATGCCTGTCCGCGGGCCCACGCCGACTCATCAGCATAACCCTGAGCGGTATTGCGGTTGCGAACACCTCCCTTGATTTTATCATAATCAATTACATGATAAGTGCTGTAATCTTTCCGAAAATGATTTGCCATAGTTACATCTGCATGACTTACTGCCATCTTATAGAAAGTAGAATCACCTGTTAAACGGGTGGCTGTGAAAAGCAGTTCGAGGTTCATCATATTGTCGATGATTACAGGACACATCCAACCTTTCAATGCCTGCCAGCCACGGTCTTCATCCCACGATTGAATCACTCCGGGTGTTGGACGGAAACGGGTTGATAGTGATTTGGCTGCCTCAATAATCACGGCTTTATAGTCTTCATCGTTAGTTATCTTGTAAGCATTGCCAAAACTGCTATTGATAATGAAGCCGACATCATGATGCCAGGTGAGATATTTAGCTGAATCAAGATGCTCTGTATATTTCACTCCCAAAGTCTTCCATTTTTCATCGCCGGTAAGTTCATACATATACCACATGGTACCGGGAAAGAATCCACTGGTCCAGTCTTCAATATTTACATACTTGATTTTATCATTTTTAATTGTCCTTGGATTTAAAACACTTCCGGATGCCTCAATGATTTCTACCTGCCTGCCTATCTGCTTTTGAGCAAATTCAACATTATCGGCTATTAAATCATTCTCGGAGTTTTTGGGTAAATGCTGGCAGCTGTTGAGCAAAAGAATTCCCAAACCTAGGGTCAACAAATTAGTCTTCATGTGTTTAATAATTATATTTATCTTTATTTAGTATGTATCCATTTAAATGTTTTTGTTCCAAGCGTTGTTTCCACGCGACAAAAATATACTCCGGGCAACAGTCCGTCAACTGCAAAGTGAATGGTTTCAATGAATTGCGAAAAGTTTTTCTGTTGTAACATTTGTCCGGTAGCTGAGTAGATGCCTGCTTTTACTGCTCCGGAAATGACTTCGCCCGGAATCAATCCAATTTCCTGATTATTGTTTGTGAAATGCATCCAGTTGCTATCGGCAGGATTGTTCACAGTAGTGTCATCAGGACTTTTTAGTGTGAAATAAATCGGTTCTCCATCAGTGAAAGTAATGGTAAGCTGGGTTTCACCGCCGGAAGGAGCATGAAACTGAACGCCTGCAACGGGTTCCACCGGTAACCATTCTCCGTTCAGTGTCAGCGTGGTTTGTTTTGTCGCCGACCTCCAGCCATACACTGCATCTGTTTGCGGGTTCAGGTTAGGATTGGCTACCGCGAAATGCTGACGGGTGGTATATTCATCGGGACGATGCATCAGCATATGTTCGGCTGTTGATGACTTCACAATACCGAAATTAGAGTTAAAACTTGCTCCGAAGAAGGTATAAGCTGTGATGTTCAGTGGCTTATAAGTAAGTGCGTGTAAATTGCCGCTCTGACTGTGGATTTGATAAACTGAGCCGCCACCATTGGCCATTTGTGCTGCAAGTTGCTGCATTGCAGTGGCATTTGTTCCCGGAACCACCACAAAGGAATAGCTTTTACCCGAAGGTTTCACTCCGTGATTAAAATATGCCTTGGCGGCATTTGCGGTGGTAGTCGGCGATGCGTAGTCGGCACCGGTTTCCACTGGTGAGGACTGACTATTGAATTTCAGTTCCACCACATCATTCCCCTGAGGAATAAAATAGCCGGTTCCCTGAGGAGAGATCAGCCAGTTATCCTGTGAGGCATTACTGATGGTGGAAGTATGCGGCTGACTGAGTTGCGTGCCGTTCAGTACCGGCGCACCGCTGGCAGCAGATATAATATTCTGAAAGAGATTGGTCGCCGTAATCATGGAAGTACTGTAAGTTCCGGATGAACCGATGCCACTTCCGAGACTGATGATGATATTTTCGAAAGCAAACACCGACTTACGGAACACCAGATTGGTGGCAGTGAACTTCTGACTTCCCCAGCTATCTATCTGATCAAAATCGGTGGCAAACATACCACAATTGCCCCAAGACAGCGCTCCTGAGAAATTCTTCGTTTTGGTGTACTGATCGAAACGGTCGGTCAGCGAGCCGTTAGGCATCATTTCCTGCCATGAGGTATAATGCACAGTGGTTGCACCCGGCACGACGTTCCAGTCCCAGCCGCCTCCGTTACCATTACCCGGATAACCGCTTTGCGCCGGTGTCCCGCTATAAGTAATTTCAAGTGTACCATGTCCCTGATACCTTCCGAAACGGTTTTCGTTGCTATAAATCTCCGCTCCCCAGAATTCAGTAGTAGGCGCTCTCATAGTAGCTACCCAGTTGCCTTTGCGATAAATACCCAGTGGACTGTAATTGAACTGATGGAAACCTTCGTAACTTTTTTCCGGAACACTGTATTTGGTCGACTTAAAGAAATAATTATAGGCAGATGCCAGTTCATCATCCATAGCGGTTCCGTAACAATCGCCACCTACCAGTATAAGTTTTTCAAATAAATCTCTTGAGAAATACACCTGTATACCTGATCCGAAAGGATTCCGTCCTGCAAGCGTATTGGCATAATGACGGGTATTACCTGTATCAAGTGTAGCCATGGTGTAGATAGCAACCACCGCTTTTTTAAAACGCTCATATGCCGCCGTACTGATGCGGAAAGATGTCCCTTTTATGTTATAGATATATTCCATCCATGTTTGATAGGAATACATATAGTTGTTGTAATGGGTGTTATGATGGAATCCTGTCCCATCCGGTTTCAGAATATCACCACCACCCGGGACATATTCGGTATTTCGTTCCAGAAAGCGTTTGAAAGCTTTCAACTCTCTTACAGCAACGGCATTGTCGGTTTGGAACAAAGCCACAGCGGCGATGTGCGGCAAATATAGATACACAATGTCTGAATTGAGATTTGCAAGATAATCCGACACAGGATAATACATGCTTCCATAATACGAAATCCAGCGAACCAATTTGAGCACTTCATTTTTCTGAGGATTGGTACAGGCGGGCAGGATGTTCAGCAATTTCTCGGGAATATTCCGGGCATTACTGTAATCAGTGGTAGAAATCATGAAACTTACGCCTTCACCCATTCCCTGATCAAGCAGGTGATCGAGAAAATTTCTGAATGTTTCCAGGGTTGGAGCATCATTCAACCCCGCAGCGGCCAGCACCTCCAGTTTGGAAGCATAATCGTTCATTACCGTGGTAGTGAGTGCTTCGCGGGTAGTATTAATCACTTTCCCTTTAACCGTACCATCGGCATTGCGGGTAATTCCCAGACCGTTGACAAAGATACGGGCTGCCGTAAAAGCGGTAGAAGTTCCGGCAGTCGGCGTACGGCTCAACAAACTGCGCAGGTTGTTCAGGTCGTTCAACTCAGTGGTTGTGGGAGCTGTCAGTGGCAGATCCACAGGGTTGGCATACAGATTTAATGGAAAATTGTTGCTCGTAAAGTAATCTTTATCCAACACCCACTGACTCCCTATAAGACGGCTTGTGGCGGTTGACTGATTAAGCTTCACATCATCTACATAGATTTTTCTGGTGGTTCCCGAAGAAGGCTTAAGTGTCATACGCACCGAACTGATGGTAGACGACACATTCGACGCGTATTCTGTATAAGCACGGTTAAACTCGCGCCATCCTGTATAGTTGAGCAGAAAGCGTGCGGTGCGTTTGGGTGTGTTGTAATACAGAAACTCAACCACCAGCGTATCATTGGTGATTTCAGGTGTATATACCTGCATGAAAGCTGAGTTACCACTGGAAGCAATAAATCCGGTAAATGTCACGGTTAAGACAGATGTTCCCTGCACTTCCCAGCACAAACTCTGTGCACCTTCCTTGTAATGGTCGGTACTGAGCGACAAATTACCACCACTCACAACCGACCATCCTGACGGAACAGTTGCCTCTTCGAAAGTGAAAGTCTGTGCTTTTACCAGCGTAATCGCTCCAAATAATACGAAAAATATGTTGAGTTTCAATTTCATCCGCTTAGAATATAAATTTCTGATTAAAAATCGATTTATCCGTGAGCTGCGCCGACAATAGATAAATCTGGTTTTTGCTCAATATAAAAGTTTTATCTTCCGACTCCTGTACATTCTGCGCAATAATTTTTCCGGTAACATCCATCACCGAAACACTACCGGTAATACCATGAACAGTGAGGGTATCTGCCTGTTTCGACATCCTTATTTTCGGGCTTTCATTATGAGAAACAGAGGTCGAAACTTTCTCAAGTTCAAAGTTTACCTGCTTACCAAGCCGGCAATTCACCTGTAAAAGGGTATTTCCTTGCTGAAAATTAACCTGCACTTCTTCTGATTTAGCTTTCAACTGCCAGCTTCCTTCGAGCAATACCTGTTTTACAACCTTAGCTCCCGGCATATCCGTAGCATCGCTGTTCGAGGTCTTCACAGGCAAATGAAGGGAAGGATCACAAACACTTATGCTTAATGTCTTATCATCAACATCCTTATACATCAACAGGGTTTCATACGAAATACTTTTCACCTTTCCTTCCGCTGGATTTGTCTGTTCGAAGCAAACATAAGCGATCACACCCGATTCATTGTCCTGAACGATATGGGCAGTTTCATCGGCCTGTAACACGCGGTAAGCAGGGTCGGTACTCCATTGCCTTTGCTCGGCCGGCGAAGGTTTCAGCATAATCATGTATTCGTAATGCCCGTCAATCGGATTGGCTCCGTGATCAATCCAGGCAGTGGCGAAACTACCACTCGTTGCGGCTTTGGTCTTGTTTTGTGCCGAGGCTTGTTCGCCCCCTGCTATTTTCACCCTGTTGCGGGAAGAAACACGGTAGTAGTTTCCTGTGAGATCGCTTAACACCGTTTCGGAAGAAAGATGTTGTGAATCGAAGGTATAATCTGTTGCTGCAACAAAATTCCCGTTGACCGAGATTTTCTCTGTCGCATTTGCAATCGATTGCTGAAACAAAGTTGTTTCGGTAGCATAATCGCTGTTAGAATTATTGATATCGGTACCGATGCAAATCAGACGTTTGCCGAAAGCAAAGACAGATTTACGGGCTTTGAAGTCAGGTGTGTAATTCGTATTGTTGATCATATTTTCCTCTCTCAGTTTCATTCCGAAGATGCCAAATTGATCCAACAAAGAAGATGCTCCCGCAAAATCTTCTTTCGAACGTGCCATCAGCGTATTGGTCTGCGGACTTTCCAGTAAATTCAGAGGTAAATGAATGGTTGTTGTGCCCGGCAAACGGTTCCAGTCCCAGCCATTCTGACTAAAACGACTACTCTCTCTTGAAACAGGAGATCCTCCGTTAAGAATTTCTACAGCGCCATAGCTCTGATAACGACCATAGCGGTTGTCGTTCGTATATATTTCACTTCCCCATACATCGCTATTGTAACCTTTGATGGTGACCATGCTGTTGCCGAATCGATGAACACCGAGTGCGGCATGATTCAATACATAAAAACCCTGAGGAGTGGCAGCGGCAGTATAGTTAGTAAATTGTTTTTTCAGATCAGTGGTATTGGTTTCGAGACGCAGGTATTCACCAATCAGTTTGCTGTCAGTATTTTCTCCGGATTTGTAAATTCCCCCCAGACGTGCCAGATAAGCAAATGTCTCCACCACATCGTTGCTCATGGCTCCCTGATGTGGATGCCTTCCGGCGAGACCGATGGTCCAGTCTTTCAAATGGGTGTAATGCGACATGGCCAATAATGCTTCCGCCAGATGCTTCCGTGAATCCGGTGACAAGTTAAATTCAGAGGAATAAAGGGTTGCCAGCAGACTTCCCACACCTGCCAGCCCACCAATACCATAGGCAGGATAATGACCGGCATGATGAAAGATCGTTCCGTCAGGTTTCAATCCTCCCATATTGCCGGGAGTATATTGAAGAGAAGTATCGACCCAGCGAACAAGTGCGCTCATCGCACGGTAACGTTCAGGCTGATCATCTATCATCATGGCAGCAATTAGTCTTCCGAATAACAGTGTATTCCAGCTATCCACCACTCCATCACGGGTAGTATCATACACCGCTCTGGTCTCGGGCAAACCACTCCAGAATCCAAGGGAAGCAACTACGCTCTTAAGACGTCCTGTATTTTTTAATTCCTGACGCATCATCCACGCTGATTCAAATATCTGGCGTGTTTCGTAGCCGTAATGATGGTTATTACCCATAGCACTACCCCACGCAAAACCCTGGTCGAGGGCATAATCCCACAAGCGAAGGTATTCTTCATGTGAATTCTGATTTTTATTGAACAGTGCGTCCTGCGCCATTCCCATCATCATGGTTCCCAATTCGGCAAAAGCATTGTCGGAGGCAGTTTTATCCGGCTTCACCACTAAAGGTTTTCCTACCAGATAAGTACCTGCCTTGCGCAGATTGGTTTGTGTTAAAAGATTTTTAGCAGATGTAATGAGAGAAAGACTGGCCGTCTGTGGCAGTTGTTTATCCATTGCTTCCGCCACAGTAGCCAGTGACTGAATCTGAGTTGCATTTAACTGTGCGGGCACAGTGATATCGTAATTGAGTCCGCTCTCCCACTTCCACAGCGAGTTCCAGTGATTGATGTAAAGGGCTTCGGTATTGTTGGGTTGCTGAGCATCAGGAGCATTCTGGTAATTGACATCGGCCACAAACGAGAAACGGTCGATAAACAACCGGCCCTGAGTTACATTTGCCGGACTGATCAGGTGCAACTTAAGTCCGCTACTCACCTGCTTATTGCCTTCCATATATTTACTGCCGATTCGGCAAATCCTCCACCCGGTGAAGTTCAATCCGAATTCAAAACTATATCTCACAATATTGCTCCGATCGCGGTATTCAGCAAGTAAAGGCGCTTGCTGTGGTTTTTCGTTGTATACCCAGAAGATCACTCCATCACGAAAGTTCTTATTTGTCACCTCATAGTCGACAACCAGCACCGATGGATTGGTCCATTGCCAGCACAGGCTGTTGGCTCCGTCTTTATAAGGAGCCTGCACCAGACTCAGCGAAGCCTTCGAAGCATCGGTTGCCCTGAAAGGTGTGACAGTTCCCGTTTCAAAACCATATTGCTGGCTGTGAAGTACAGGTGCCAATAATATTAACCAAATAAAGAGTTTTACTTTCATAAGAGTGTGTTCAACATGATACAATA
>JAYFPP010000255.1:0-7283 GCA_034927635.1 Paludibacter sp. | reverse complement strand
ATAAACGGTGAATGCCTCAACACCTTCCACTCTCAATAGTCCATCTTCAACCATCAGTTTGGTTTCCATACCGGTATTATTTAATCCGGTTTGGGGATCGACTGTGAAATTGATAGTATAGCTTGTTGTAGTGCTTCCATCGAGTGAAGTAGCCAGTATTATTGAGCTGCCGGTACCCGAACTTACATCAATATCACCTGTTCCTGTTATTTTTACATCCTGTACGTTGGGGATAGCAGCAACAGTTACTGTGGTTGTTCCTAAAGGTAGCTGCACATTATAAGTTGATGTTTCGGGAGTGAAAATCAGATTTCCGGCGCTTAATGTAATGTTGTTAAGACTTGCATCGGCAGCTTTCACAGGATCAATCTTGGTTAATCTGAAATAATCCATTTTGATCCAGCCCCACAAAGGATTGGCAGCTGCAGCGACAGTTCCGTCTTTCTTTTTGCCACCGGTACGTACTCCGATTTTCAGAGAGTCATTTTCACTGATGGTAGTATAAACGACCATTTCCTTCAGTGCTCCGTCGTAATCGTCGGCAGCAGCGGCTACTGGTACCCAACCAGCAAAAGTAGCGATCTCGCCTGCTGTCTGGTTGTTTTCGTACCATTCAGGAGTAGAAAAATACTGTACATTCTGATTGGCAAAGATACGTTGTGAGGTGCGTTTGTTTGTTTTTGCAGCCAAGAGGCATTGAACTTTGTAAGTACCGGCTGACAGATCGTTTTTGTCGATAATCTGATAAAATTCATACAAATCGGGAAATACATTGGTACCTCCGATCCAGGCGCCATAGGTTCCGTGTTGTGTCGCTACATTATTGAGTTTAAAATCCTGATTGATACCCTGAGAGGTACCCGTGATGATATTCAAATCGCACTGCCAGCCGAAAAACTGTGTGTATCCCTGATTAGTAGCAGCATCTTTGGGCTTCCATGTAACTGCTGTAAGTTGTACGCCGTCTGCAATATAATCGAAATCGTTGTTCACAACCAGATGGGTAAGATCAATGTCTTCCGCACGCAGGCTTTGTCCTGAGAAAAGTAATACGGCTACTAAAAGCCATCCTGGTAAAAGTTTCTTCATAATAATAACAATTAAGTGATTAACAATATTGGAAAATAAAAAACTACATTATCTGTAATTATGTCAACTCCTGTTGTCACCGGCTTTCGCCTGAAGGCAATGCCACTGCCTCGCCCCAACCGACAGGAGATCCGAAATCGGGGCTTCCGTCGGACTTCCATGTGAACTTTTGAATGAAAGTAGACCTGCCCGACGACCAGGTGTTGTCGTTACGGTTTTTTACGTGATATACAATCCAGTCTTCAGTGCCATCAGGCGATTTTGTGAAACTGCAATGACCCACGCCGTTAACGCCATCCACAGTCTCGGTATTGTCGCAACGGAAGAACACATCGCTGGCCGATTTTTGCCAGTTGGATGCGGTCAGGGGATTAGCTAAAGTGTCGTTCAGTGCTAAATGACCCAGACGATACTGTTTGGTCCACGATCCGTTGCAGGAGTACACCACGAAGAATCGGCCTTTGTCCTTGTTTTTCAGAAATGCAGGACCTTCGTTGAGCTTTCCGGTGTAAAGTTCCCATGCTTTATCGGGCTTCGAAATAGCCACTCTCGACGATGATATGGTGTAGGGGTTTTTCATGCTTGCAATGTAGAGCCACTGGTCGCCGCTTCCGGGAGGGTTGCCCGACCACACAGCATACAATTGCCCGTTCAAACGAAATACTCCCAGATCGATGGCATAACCGGTATTTTCAGCAGTAGCTACTATCCCAGGCTGATAAGCATCGCCGGTGTACAGCATCCCCATATCCTCCCATTCGCCCATCGGATCATCGGTTTTGGCTCTGAGGACGCCACTTCGCTGGTAACTGTATGAATTTGTTTCGGAATGAGGACGTCCTGCTGCATAATAGATATACCATCGTCCGTCGACATAATGCAGTTCTGGAGCCCAGATGTTGGTTGGGTTCCAGACCTTATTATTTCCGATATCGTAAGGGGCACCCCAGATTTTTTTTGTGGCAGATATTACCGACAATTTATCGGAACGCGACACATTGATACCATTGCCCTGAGCTTTACATACATAATAGTAATCACCGTATTTTACGATCCAGGGATCAGGGATTCCTGCTATCGGATTGGTAAAAGTGAGTTCCGATTGCGTGATAATCAGTTCAACCGGATTAAGACCTTCGGCCATAAATCTTACTACGCCCGAACGTTTAGTGGTGGAGTTTAGATCATATTGAATCTTTACCGACATGTCGCCGTTGCCATTTGTTCTTTCGGGGCGGAGCCACGCGTTTTTCGATTCAATAGTCCATGTTGTATTGGAAGTTACCACTATGTTGATACTGCCGGCAGCATTTGAGACTGTTTTCTCTCTGGCACTTATCCTCAGGGAGGGTGTTGGTTTGTTACCCGGATCATCGCCGCCTTCGCAACTGATAAAGCAAATGATTGAGAAAAGAAAAATTGTGAGTGTGTATTTCATATTCATCAGAAGTATTGTTATTTTATTCGTACCTTAAATACCTGTTTGTCGGCATTAAAGGCCTTTACAACAAGTTGATATTCGTTTTTGGTTAGTATATTCATGCCGGTTTCAATCCTGATATTCCGCGTTTCTCCCGGCATCAGACACATAAAATTATCGGTGTAGAACGACGGTCTTACGGGTTTACCCTCCATATCGAGCCATTGAATTTGGGTGAAGAATGCAAGCGATTTTTCGGCGTTCTTCAGTTGAAGATCGATAAAAAATTGGCCATCTCGCATTTGTGTGCTGTGTTGCACTTCGATTTTTGTTTTTGCGAGCTTACTGATGTCTTGAAATCCTGCTGTTGCAGGTCCTGTAAGTGTTTTAGCTCCTTTATACTCATTGTCGGATCGCCAGTAGAAATTACTTCCCACCTGATTATTCTTATCGTCGAACAGCCTTAATTTAATAAATTGGACGGAAGTAGTGCTCTCTGAAAAGTTCAATTCGAAAATATCATTCACCACTCCATCAGCAGGCAGATGGATGATTGCTTCTTTCGAAAATATCTTTTTCATCTTCAGATCGTATACCTCGGCGGTAACTTTGTAGTTGGCAAATGCCTGATAATAATCATTAATGACCGATACCGTGTTTTTCAGATAGTCGAACTGCGGATGTAGAGGCTCACATGCATTTTGCGCAGCATACAATGCGGCTGTAGGCTCAAGCGACCAATCCCACATACGGCCGCAAACCTGCCTGATCGGTGAATTGTGATACCAGAAGAGAAAGCCAGAGGTATAACGGTCGCCATAATGAAGTTTATTGTAATTCCATACTTCCCAAATGCTTTTGTAGTTTAATGCTCCTACAAACTGCGCTTTTTGGGCAAATTCGTCAATACTTTTTGAAATGCCGTATTCGTTCGTCATATCAGTGTACATGGTGGACATAAGGTGGAATCCATTGCCATCAGAATAATCCCATACCTCCTTATTTATCGGCCAGAGATCTTTTTTGTCCATCATTTCGCGTAAACATTCAACAGTAGGAAGGCAGGGTGCACCGTATTCAGGGTTGAAACCATCGATACGACTTCCCCTTTCGGAAGCTTTGTTTTCGTAATGCGACATGATATTCACCTGTTTGTAGGGACTACCATCATGTATGCCATCGCTTTCCGATTCCATTTGATATCCACGGGTACCATCCAGTCTCATAATCGTCTCTTTTGCACCGTGCATCTCGGTGTTTTCGTTCGACGACACATAATAGGCCAGACTGGGATGGTTACGAATCCGTTTCACGGTAGAAGTCATGTTGGAGATATATAAGCCCTGATCATAGGGATGTTTTGTGTCGCCGGTCAGCCAGAACTCCTGCCAAACCAGAATGCCTGATTCATCGCATAATTGGAAAAAATAATCGGATTCGGATATTCCCCCTCCCCAGAAACGAATCATGTTAACTCCTGATTGAGCGGTATATCTTAATTCGGCATAGGTGCGCTCGTCGGAGGTGCGAAGCATGTTTTCGGGCAACCAATTGGTTCCTTTAATAAATAAGGGTTTCCCGTTTACATAGAATGTCCTCGAGTTATCTGGTGTATCCGTTGTGGAGGTGATTTCGCGTATACCGAAACGAGTTGAAATGGAGTCTGTTACTTCACCGTCGATTTCAGTTTTGAGACTAAGATTGTACAATGCTTGATTTCCTTTATTTACCGGCCACCACAGGCGGGGATTATTGATAATAAGCTGAGGAAATTCTTCAGGAGTAAATACCACTTCTTTTACTTCTTCCCTGAATAAAAACACCTCTTTCTCGAAACGGATATTTTCTTCCTTTATTTCACCGATCACTTTTACTTTTTGCCGTCTGTTTTGCGGGAGATAGTTGGGGTAGGCCACTTCTACCGATATCGTTTGACGTGATTGATTGTATTCCGGCTTATTTAACCCCGATTTTACAAAGGGATGACGCAGGATGGCTTTTCCGGTAGTAAAAATAGAGATGTCTTTCCATATTCCTGTGTTTCTGTCTCTTATTCCATCTAAAAAAGTAAAATCCCAACCCACTGTCATGAGCTGTGTTACGTTGCGGCCAATATCACCATTGCCTCCATTCTGAAACTCTCCGGTTGCCCCGAAAGGTTTACCATTTTTTGGTTTTATGGTACCGGGAATATCCACAGGATAAACTTTTACGGCCAATATATTCTTCTTATCAAAAGAAACATAATCAGTAATATTGATCTGGCTTTGTAAAAACATTCCCGCGATATTTCCGACCATCGTTCCGTTAAGCCATATTTCGGCACGATAATTAATGCCGTCGACCTGCATCCAGATTTTTTTATCTGTAATGTCAGCTTTGTTGAGGTTGAATTCCGTACGAAACCAGTAGGTGTAAAAATCGCGACCGGCATGGTACAGATCAGGAATAAGTCCCGATTCCAGCTTATTGTTTAATCCGTAATAGGGCTCGGGGTAGACCTTATTGTATACAAGTGAGTTTAAAACCGTTCCCGGGACAACGGCAGGCATCCAGTTGTGAGTGTTTGTTTTTTCGGTCGAAACATCTTCGGAACGTACATTTACGTCGCCGGCTCTTTTCATCTTCCATACAAATGCTCCGTGATGTCCATCCACCGAAGTCAGTGTCTGGTTATAACAACGTTCTTTAAATACTCCCTGCGCCGACAAAATCAACGGAAAAATCAATAAGAATAATACACTTTTTCTCACACCTTTGACTCTTTTATAATACTAATTTAATTCTGTCGGCAAATGTAATCTTCTACCGTTATAAGAGGGTGTTCACTGTTGCCAAATACATTCTCATACTTGCCATCCTTGGAATGAGTACACTTTTGGCAGTAATGAGGACGTTTGAAAATATGTATTTAACGCTGTGAAATCAGCATGTTCAAAACAAATAATATATCTTTGTAATAAATTTCAAAAAATATGAAATACCTTAAACTGATATTGTTACTGCTCGCGACAATCGGAGCGTCACTCTATTTGAACGCCTATAATATCTCGCGGATCAGCAGCAGGGACGGATTGTCGAGTAGCGCGGTCATCTGCCTGCTGCAGGACAAGGAACGTTATCTGTGGGTAGGTACTTACGATGGCCTGAATAAATATAATGGAACCGACATTCAGGTGTATAAACCCGATATCAGGAACGAAAACAGTCTTTCGGGAAATGTAATCAGAAAAATTGTAGAATCGAAAGACGATTACCTGTGGATAATGACAAAAGGAGGGCTGAATAAGTTCTCGAAAAAGAAAGACCACGTCGAAGCCTTTTTCAATCAATTTCAGGAAGACTGTTCGATGGCCTGCGATAGTCAGGGCAATTTTTTCATCCTGACACAAACCGGACTACTTTATTATTACGACTTTATTGAGAAGAAGTTTAAAGAAATCAAAGTTTCTGGATTTCGTCCAACCCGAAATTGGGTGAGTCTGATTATTGATTCAGATAATAATGTGTGGATTACCAATAGCGGAGTAAGCCGACAATACTCGATCAGGTATTCAGAAAATGAGGAGATACAGTTGCAATGGATAGGGATTTTCAAACATCCTCAGGCGATTAATTATGTATACTATAATCAATCGAAACTGATTTTTATTGACAGTCAGGGTGACCTATATGTCGTTGAGAAAAAAAGGAAGACCTTTATAAGTAATATAAGTACAACCATAGCCCGTAACGGAGATATTACCTCAGTTGTGTTCGATGACAATGATATTGTGATAGGGTTCAGAACCAGTGGAGTAGTCAGACTCATCAAAGATAAAGGATATGCCATCGAAAAGATCCCAATCAACTGTGGTGTTTTTTCATTACTCAAGGACGATACGCAGGATATCCTTTGGGTTGCTACTGATGGACAGGGGTTGTATGCCTGCATACAGGAGGGATTCGTATTCGGGGGTATCAATCTTGACGAACTTCCCCTGAAAAAACACAGACCTGTACGTGCCATTTTTAATGATCGTAACGGCGATTTATGGCTCGGAACCAAAGGTAATGGAATCATAAAGATCAAAGACTTTGAAACCACACAGGAATTCGACCGGCAGAATGTAGTTCATTATTCTGTTGAAGACGGATTGAGTAACAATGAGGTTTTCTCTTTTGAAATGAGCCGGCGAAATAATGTGCTTTGGATCGGAACGAGCGGTACCCAACTCAATTATTACTCATTTGGCGACAACAAGATTCACACACTTAAAAACAATACATCCAACGCATTTATCGAAGTACACAGCATGCTTGAAACATCGGATACTACACTTTGGGTGGCTTCGCTGTTTTCGCTTTTTAAAGTAAGTATTCATAAAGCTGGCAATAGCATTGAAGCCCGTAATATCCGCAGATATGAGTTTGATATCAAAAACAAGCAGCGGTACAACAAGATTTATTCGATATGCAGGGAAAACGACTCCATTATGTGGCTTGCCATGCGTGGCAACGGAGCCATACGATTCAATACAATGAACGGGTCACACCGCCTTTTTACCTTTAATGAAAACGGTATTGCGCCGATGAATGACATATTGAGCATACATATAAGCAAAAACAGAAACCTATGGCTCGGTACCAGTTATGGTGTTAATAATCTGAAAGTACTTCCAAACGGTAAATTCCAATACCACAATTATAATGAGAACGATGGGTTAATCAATAATACCATTCATGGAATACTCGAAAATAATGATGGTAAATTGTGGTTGAGCAGCAATACCGG
>JAYFPP010000254.1:0-9374 GCA_034927635.1 Paludibacter sp. | reverse complement strand
CCGTTAACAAATACTTCGCATAAATAATCCACTGCACCGAAGTGGAGTAGTATCCTTTGTCCGGTCCAGTTGGCAGGCACCGTAAACTTACGGCGATACCACACATTTTCATGATGTTCCATGATGCCCGAAAGAGCCGATTCAACCGGAAACGGAACCTTAATTTCCCGTGAAAGGTTGCCGGAGGGTAATGGTTCAGAGAAACTTGCTGCCGGTTGAAACTGCCATATTCCATTCAGGTTTAACCAGTTTTCACGTACCATTTGCGGACGGGGAAATTCGGGTAAAACCGGATCGGCAGCTTTCATTGCCTCACCCCACGGAGTCATCAGGGTAGCTGTTTTCTTTTCGTAAGGTGTTTGCGAATAAGCAAGCTGCTGAATAAATAACGCAGTACAGGCTAACAGGAAAATCTGAATTTTTTTGTGCTTAAAAATCATGCTATTATCATTTATTGTTATTTGTTCCCTGCGTTTCGATCAAAAAACGCAGGGATATGTGGTTTACGAATTACTCATTTACCAGCTGTTATGGATATTTCCATTTTGAGCTATGATAAATGAATAATTCGTAATTTCAGGTTTTATCGGTTGATAATCTTCACTGCTTTCACCACTCCGTTAGCTGCCGATTTTACAATGTACACGGCACGTGGAAGAGCGATAGTCTGAGTTCCGTTGATATCGGTACGCTCTACCAGCGAGCCCTGCAGATTATAAATCCACACTGCTGTTGGTTGCGAAGCCTTCATTACAACATTACCATCTACAGAATAAACCCTCAGGTCATTTTCTTTACCTGTTTCAGGAACAGCTGATTCGTCAAGTTCAAACTGAGCTCCGGATATTGTTCTGAAGATTGGGAAACCACCACCTTTAGGTATACCCCAAACATTGGTCATATCCCAACCAGCTCTGTGATAAAGCGGATATGCTTTGAACTCGTCAACCGGCAATTTCATTGCGCTGGTAGCACGGGTATACTGTCCGCCACGGTTTGGATCGAATATTGGATCAAGAACCATATCATTACGTGCAAAGCAGGTCGTCGAGTCAATAACGATATATCCGCCACCATTGAACGAAATAAATTCGTTACCTGAAGCACTCAACACTTCTGTTGCCAGAGACACAACACCTTTCATAAAGTTCTTACCACCTTCGGTACGGGCAACAATACCTGATGCATCACGATTGTTGGCAGTCAGACGATCGGCATGTGTAATAGCCACAGTACCTGTATAGTACGAATTGACGATTCGCGTATCGCAAACAATACCCACCAGACCGGCAGCCTGCCATTCGGTTGAAAGCACTTTACCGTCAACAACATATACATCTTTGATAGTTGACAATTTTCCGCTTTCGAGCATACCGGCAACAACCCCTACGTGGTCGCGGCCACCAACTTCAGTCTGGTATTCGCCCTTATCAAACACTACATGTTCAACAGTAACACCTTTACCACGACCAATCAGGACACCTACATCAGCACCTCCCTGTACATACGCTTCGGTGAAACGCAGATTCACGAAATGAGCACCATCAGCAAATCCGAATAAACCAAGACGGTCGCCGCCATTGATTTCAGGACACCTTACCGTATGATTCTGACCATCAATATATCCTTTGAAAGGAGAATCGGTATTTCCTATCGGAGAGTATTGTTCAGAATAAAGGTCGATATCAGCCGTCAACCGGTAGAAACCACTGAGATTATTCTTCATATTCATCCAGTCCTGAGCAGTAGCAATATTCACCCAAACAGGTTCAACCACCGGTTCTTCATAAGTAATTGCTTTCGATAACTTATCGGTAGTTACACCCATATCCATGCACGAACCGCCACCATTTTGAATAATATGAATTGCAAAAAGGTTTTCACCTCCGTAATTGATGGCTGCTTTAGCTTCAGGATAAATATCGATGCTTACATAATTAGTACTCCAGCCGGTGTTGGTATGTGCCAGTACACCATTGATGTAGAATTCGTAATTTTCATCATAGAAAAGGGTGAAATTAAGTTTGTCACCTTCTTCTAAAACAGGGATATTTACTTTCTTGCGAAGATAGAGTTCAATATTATCGCCTTTCCATGAAGTATTCCAGGGGAAAGAAACGCCCATATTTCCACCAAATGCCGAGCGACCTTCGCTCCATTCTGTTTCATCAAGGTTCATTTCGCTATTCCATCCGGCAGCAACCACCACCTGGTCTTTAGCACCTGATTTATACTTCCAGAGTTCACCACCCTGTCCACTGGTTTTGAGGATAGGAGAAGTAATCTTCGATTTCATGAATGCAATAGTGGCTTTCAACACGCTATCAGCTTTCAGACCAGCTTTGTACACTTTACGGTCATAGGTCATCAAACCATTGATTTCGTTTTCGCAGTCAGTAGTTTGTACCATTGCCAAACCGGCGATACCCGTCAAGGTCAGATTTCTGGCAGCATTGGCAAACTCACTCAAACGTGTAGCATAAGCCTGATCATCCTTAATATCGCTCGAGCTACTGGTATTCCATACATGACCGTTAATAGCGTAAGGATAGTTACCTGTTACACCGCAAATTGAAGCACGTTCGTTATATGGATTAGTATGAAGTACCGGCAGAGGCAAACCGTGACGTGATACCACATCACCCAGTTCGTAGTTATCATCACCTGATTCTGGTAAAACAAGTCTTCCATCGTTCAGACCACGGAATAACTTAACTGTATTTTGTACATGTAAGATTCCATATCTTCCCCAACCATCATTAAAGCCAATCCATGCTACTACCGATGGGAAGTTACGGATGCTTTTAGTCATAGCAGCAGTTTCGCGCAGGAAGTTAGCCTTACGTGCAGCTTCGGTATTCAGTTCAGCAATCGGAGTTCCCACGTGTGCAGCAGGGATATCCTGCCATACAAGCAAACCAAGTGAGTCAGCAAGATGGTACCAGATAGCCGGTTCAATCTTTTCAAACTTACGAACTGCATTGAAGCCAAGTTCTTTCAGTTTTTTCAGATCAAAACGCATGGCGTCGTAGGATGCCGGTGTAAAGATACCATCAGGGAAATAACCGTGATCAAGCGTTGCAAAGTTAAATGTCAACTGGCCATTCAAATAGATATATGGTTTCTCACGCAGTTTCTTCACTTCAATCTTACGCATACCAAAGTACGAAGTTACATTATCAGTAGCCGTACCATTCTTCTTCAATGTAACATTAACATTATAGAGGAACGGAGTTTCAGGCGACCAGAGTTTAGCATTCGCTACAGGAATGGTAATTTCGGTTCCGGCAGCTACGTCAACAGAAGCTACCTCGGTGGTACCATCCATTACTTTTACTGTAGCAACAGCACCTTCGGCATTAGCAGCTTCCACTTTCACTTTCACTGCGGTATTATCAAGCGGTGTAAGCACCACGTCGGTAACATAAGCAGGATTTACCACTTCTGTCCAGACTGTTTGCCAGATACCGGTTGCCGGTGTATATGAAGTAGCACCGGGTGCCGGATCCTGTTTTCCGGTAGGTTGTCCACCACGTGTCGGGTCAAACACCTGTACCACAATTTCCTGACTGCCATTAACATTCAACGCATTTGTTATATCGGCTGAGAAAGGATCAAAACCACCTTTATGTTCCGCCACTTTCTGTCCGTTTACAAACACCACACTATGCCAGTCGACCGCACCGAAATTAAGCATTACCCGTTTATCATCAGCTGGTTTTGCTATGGTAACAATACGTTTGTATGCATAGGATTTGTTTTGGTTGGCAAATTCAGCATCCATGATACCCGACAGTGCAGATTCAACAGGGAAAGGCACCAGAATTTGCTGACGGTAAATATCGTTTGATTTATAAGTTCCGAAATCTTCTTTCGATTTACGGGTATAATCCCAGATACCATTAAGATTGGTCCATCCTTCACGTTTCATTTGCGGACGGGGATACTCGTTCAGAACCGGTTCGGCTACATTCAGATTTTCACCCCATACGGTCATCAACGGAGCAGTTTTCTTTTCGTAAGGAGAACTGAAAGTAGAACCATCAGGGGCATAAGCTCCGGTATTATCAATTTTGATATACTCGATATCCACTTCAGCACCTTTGGTACTGGTCTGTTTTCCAAAGAACAGGTGTGTTCCATCTTCGGGCAACAATTCGCCTTCGAACAGATATAAATCATCCAAATAGAGAACACCCGGAGTTGTTCCGTCACGTTCAGTCAGGATTTGAAGCGCATGATCCGTTGCATCGGTGGTAAAGGTAATCGACTGATTCGACCAGTCGGCAAATTCCGAGTTATTGATTGTTTTGCGGAAGATTTCTTTTGTTCCGTTTTTCACAACCAGGATTAAATGGTCACCTCCCCATTGTGCAAAATGATAGGAGAAAAGAAAAGTGTAAGTTTTAGCAGCACCTAATTCGATAGGTACGGTTTTGATATTGCTGTTACTACCTCTGTCTTCATTTGATCCCACCGTAAAGTCGTTTCCATAAGTCGTATTATGACCAAAGCAATTGAAGAAACGCAGGGAGTATTTTCCACGGGCATAGCGGTTACCGGCTTCACCGTTGGATGTTTGTTTATTATATTGAACACGTACGCGTGAACCCCAGAAAGGATGCCAGAATGGCGCAGCATTATGTTCAGCATTAAACGGAGGTCTGAACCAGAGCGGATCATCATCGGCTCTGCCACCATAATAGGCATCAGCAGAATATCTGTAATTTTCAGGACTAACCATACAGGTATCATTACGTGGATCACCCGCAGGGAAGTAGTCAGCACAAGGATTTTCAAAATCCCCGTTAGGGAAAAGGTTCACCGAATTGGCAGGAATGCGCGAAGCAGTAATACGTTCGCTGAAATGCAGGTCATCAAAGGCCATTTGATTCACATTGGCATCGCTGGTAGGTGTTTCTACAATTAATCGTTGGAAATTTGCACCACCTTCCATTCCTTTTCTTTCATAGAATTTCCAGTTAGGATTGTTTCTATCGGCAACAAAATAGATGCTTTTGTCACCGGCAGGATCGAACCAACCGTTAAAGTCGCGCCAGCCACCTTCAGGATAGTTGATTGTTTTTCCCCAGGCCGACATGTCGTACATGGCACCCGGTTTAACCGGGATAAACTCATTTTTGAAAAATCCTTTATCAACATACATACCGTATTTACCGCTATGTACGTGCGCAGGATCGGATGATACCGTGAGTGATCCGGGTTTGCCTTCATCCATCCATGTCCAACCATGTTCCTGAGGAGTTTTACCATTTTCGAAACCTCCATCTTTCATGATATTATCGAGTTTAAACGATTGCAGAGGTAAAGCACCCAGCAAAACGCCATCGCGCCAAACACGCACTTTTTCGTCAGGTGCTACCGCCACCCGATAGATATGGTAGTCGTCGGTGGTACTTGCGGTGCTCAATACGCGAACAGTATCCAATACATTGGCATGTTCAGTGAGCAAGTTATTCGAGAATTCCAGACGGAAGCCTTTGCCACCACCCACACCCGAAACAGTAAATGCTCCATCGGGAGAGTTCACCACTTTCGCTTTGAACTCAACAGTAAAGCCAATAGCAGGTGAAAAGCCGGTACGTGTCTTGTACCAGCCTAACTGAGAATACAAAGGATAACCATAGGTATCAACCGCCTCATTGACTTTCAGTTTGAGCGCCGAAGCTGCTACGGCCGAAAGTTCTGAAGGGTTAACCAGCAAATCCTTTGTTGCTTGTTCCCATGGCATTGTGTTGTCAAAACGCAATTCATTCCAACCTTGTGCGGTTGGCAGAGATGTACCGTTATATACATCTACAAGCGATTGTGCCTGTGTCTGCCAGAAGAACAAGGACAGACACATCCATAATAAGTAAGTCTTACATGTCCTCATAAACTTAGATTTAAAATTAGTAAATCGGTATTATTTAATTATTGCAAACTCTTTCCCCTGCTTGCAGTTAGGGTTTTATTACCATTCAAATATTTCCTGCTGATCCTCTTCGGGAATCTGTGTATTCCTCCGGCGTTCCAGCGTATAAGATCCTTTAAGGGTATATTTCACTGTGTAAAACGGGTTAGATACATCCTTGTAGCTGTATTGCAGCTCCATAGTAACTGTACGTATCATAAGATAAGGTTGCAGAGCATCCATTTCTTCTTTTATATTCCATGTACATTTCCCCGGAGCCGGTGTAAATTCAATTTTAGCGCTGTCAGCCGAAAAAGTAATAGTATTGTCGGCATTAAATCTGGCTCTTACTTTATATGTAGCACGGTCGCGGGCATCTTCTTCGCACAATCCGGCGTAAAAGAAAACGGTACTGTCATTAACTACGCGCATTTCGCGGGTAGCTTTTGAAGTTGGAGTCGGGTCACCTTCAGCAGCAATTGTACCGGCACCAGCCGAATAAGTACCTGAGAAATAATTAAAAGGAATGATACGCATCAGCGTTTTCTTGTAGTGTTTCTTTGGAGAAGGTGTATACTCAGAAGTCGAAGAAATCTTCAGCGGCAGAATATATTTTTCTACAAGATCCAAATCACTTACCCGAAAATCGATGTTCAGGTATCCAACATTCTTTCCTGCAGGGATGGTTACTGTAGTCCCGTTCGGGAAACTAAAATGCTCCTCGTCAAGTTGACGGAAGAACAAGTCATCACGGGTATAGAACATGGTACGGTTATGTGCCACCAATGTATCGGGATCGAGTTCTACCTGAACGGTTACCTGACGTTCGTTATTTGTTGAACCACTTATTTCTACAGGGATCTTATAATGAATGATCCCGTCGGCGGTATTAGAGTTCAAATATGTTTCGGTATAGCCCGAGCGTACAAACGAAACATATTTTTGATACTGTTCGCTTTTCCATTCTTCTTCGCAGGCATAAAATGTCATGCCCAGTACTGCAACTATTGTATAAAATAATATTTTTTTCATTTTATATTTTTTTTATTCATCAAACGTTTTCCATCCGGGATTCTGTGTCAACTTTCTGTTTTTTCTCAATTCATTCTGAGAAATAGGCCAGAGATACATTTTCTCAGCAAAGATTGCCGGAACGAGTGAAATTTCGTGTGGAATCTGCCACAAATCTCTTTGCAATTTATCAGCTGCATTGTAGGAAAGCGGTCCTGTCATATCCATATTAAAGCCCCAAACCGGCATAGCTTCCTCGCGCTCAGCATCTCCCCAGCGACGAAGGTCGTAATAACGATGCGCTTCGCCCATGAATTCAATTTGCCATTCGCGTTTAATGCGTTTGCGCATTTCATTTTTATCAGCGAAATAGTCATCGGTGAAGTCTTTCAATCCTGCACGAACGCGAACCGGTCGCAAACCTTTACTGATTTCACTTTTTGATCTGCTTACGGTAACGATGCCAACACCGTCGTAGGCCGGAATGTTATATGTACCGCTCAACTCATTTAGCGCTTCGGCATAAGTAAGCAGTACTTCGGCATAACGCATGGCAGGCTCAGCTTTTCTTACCCGTCCGCCCGACCAGTCTTCGGGATGATAGAATTTACGGATACCGATACCTGTCCAGTAATAAAAACCGGAAGCATCTTTACCATCACCACCGTTACGATAGATGAATACCTGAGTATAACGTTTATTATCGTTGACATTGGTACCTTCATTTTCCCAAACACTTCCGTTGTAAGCCACCGAAGCGTAGAAACGGGGTTCGCGGTTGGCATTTTGTAATGATACGCCAGGAGGTAGCGGAGTCCAATTTGTGTAATAATCGAAATTACGCGTTGTTGAGGCCTGAGTAAATGCTTTTGCCCAATCGGGTACAGCGGCAGTCGGGTCGCTGTAATAATAGGGACGACCCTGATCGTCAGTTCCTTGTTTGTAACGATAAAAATCACTACCGTCGGCCATGTAATAGGCATCATACATTTTCAGTGTCAAACCGTGGCAGTTCCATCCTCCCAACGAACGGGGCATCTGGTGAATTGAAAGGTTATCCATGGCATCACCATATCCGCGCGAGAAAATCAATTCAGGGTTGGCATAAGCTGTCAGCGAGCCATCGAACAATTGTCGGTACGATTCGGTGGGATCTATATCCGCCCAGCCGCATCCGTCTGCTCCATCATTGAATGGTTGATCGGAATATCCGGGGATGGTTTGCGGTTGCACTTTCCAGCTGGTTCCATTCGGAACAATAGTTCCTCCCGGCTCTACAGTTTTCGGATAGCGATAGTAATCAAAGCCAAGCGCTGAGCCCTGTGCTCCTTTCATGTTGCTGGAATTTCCCGGACGTTTAGGAACACTATAAAGTTTGTATTTGCCTAATTCCATTACCTCTTTGGCAGCAGCGGCTGCTTTTGCCCAACGTTCTTCGTTATATTCTGGATCGATTAGCGGAGTTCCGTCGTAGCTTTTCAGTTGTTGTGCCCATTCTCCTGTGTTTCCATTGTATTGTGGACTGGCACCGAAAAGATAAACTTTCGCACGTGCAGTCAAAGCTGCTCCTTTTGTGGGTTTCAAAATTTCGCGATTACTCTGATCAAGCGGAAGATCACGCGCAGCCAAAGCCATTTCATTTGCTATGTATTCCACACACACATCATAACGACTGCGCGGGATGGAAAGATCTTCATAACTTCCTGTAAAGTCAACACCTTTGTCGGGCAAAATAGGTATAGGACCGTATTTACGAAGCAACTGCCAATAATAATATGCCCTTAAGAAACGTGCTTCAGCCTTTGTTTCTTTGATATAAACACTCAATTGCTCAGCACTCATTTCGTCACGTATATTATCGCCGTTTACAAGTTGATCAATGTTATGAATATAGATTGAAGCATCGCGGATACCAATATAACATTCTCTCCACTGATCCTGAAGGAATTGTTCGGTATACTGCCCTCCGCGAAAAATCCGGTAGGAAGCCAACTGACCTAAGTAATAATCATCTGCCTTTTCACGATCGGTATAATACATATCGTCCGAAATAAAGTTGAACTGATTCGCATTTTGTTCCTTGGTAGTAACATCCCAGTTATCGCGATGACGCAAATGGCTATATACTCCAGCCAACCATTGTTTCGAATAGTCCATACTTTCAAATACGTCCTGCAAGTCGCGCTGATCGTTGAGCAGATGTTCCACCTTCAGAAAATCGGTACAGGCATTGAACGAAAAAACACCCGCCAAAACTGTCAGAATCGAGATGAAACTAACTTTTAGTTTTTTTATTATCGTTTTCATTTTCTTAATTATAAATTATATATTATAAACTGATGGTCAATCCACCGGTGAAACTTTTGGTAATAGGATATGCCATACCGTTACCGCTACCCAACTCAGGATCCCAAATTTTCAGCATATCCAATACAAAAAGGTTAGAGCC
>JAYFPP010000137.1:0-18245 GCA_034927635.1 Paludibacter sp. | reverse complement strand
TCGATTTGAATTGTTTCGAGTTAGCATCAGCCATGAAAATGGTTGCAGGTACAGCGAGAAGTATGGGTATTACTGTAAAAGGTAGTTTTCCGAGTAATAATTAATTAACACTTCAATGATGAGTAAACTAACAAAAAATCAAAAGTTGGCTATCGCCAAAGTTGAAGCAGGGAAAGCCTATACATTAAAGGAAGCAGCGGAATTAGTGAAAGAAATTACTACTACAAAATTCGATGCTTCGGTTGATATTGATGTACGTTTAGGTGTTGACCCCCGTAAGGCGAACCAAATGGTGCGTGGCGTTGTTTCACTGCCCAATGGTACCGGGAAACAAGTAAGGGTTCTTGCATTATGTACACCCGATCAGGAAGCAGCGGCTAAAGAAGCCGGAGCTGACTTTGTCGGCCTCGATGAATATATCGAAAAAATTAAAGGTGGCTGGACGGATGTTGATGTAATCATCACCATGCCTGCTATCATGGGTAAATTAGGTGCGCTGGGTAGAGTGCTCGGTCCTCGCGGATTGATGCCCAACCCTAAAAGCGGAACCGTTACCAATGATGTGGGTAAAGCAGTTAAAGAAGTAAAACAAGGTAAAATCGACTTCAAAGTTGATAAATTTGGTATCGTTCATACTTCTATCGGTAAAGTGTCATTCACTGCTGATAAAATCATTGAAAATGCCAAGGAATTTATCTCTACACTGATGAAACTGAAACCAACAGCAGCCAAAGGTACTTATGTGAAGAGCATTTATCTTTCGAGCACAATGAGTGTGGGTGTAAAAATTGACCCAAAATCAGTTGAAGAATAAAATTAAAAGTTTATGAAAAAGGAAGATAAAAGCGCAATTATAAAACAACTTGAATCAACGATTCAATCCTATGCCCATTTTTATCTGGCGGATATCGCCGGTTTGAATGCGGCTGAAACCAGTAATTTACGCAGAACATGTAACAAACAGGACATCAAACTGTTGGTGGTGAAAAATACCTTGCTTAGAAAAGCACTGGAAAATACCAACACCGACTTCAGTGAACTGTATGATATATTGAAAGGAGAAACATCACTGATGCTCTCTAATAACAATAATGCTCCTGCAAAGTTAATTAAGGATTTCAGCAAAGCAAGCAAAAGTAAAAAACCAATACTGAAAGCTGCTTATGTTGAAGAATCATTCTATATTGGTGAAAACCAATTGGAAACGTTGATTTCAATCAAGAGCAAAAACGAACTTATCGGCGAAATCATCGGATTGTTGCAATCGCCTGCTAAGAATGTTGTGTCCGCACTCCAATCAGGAGGCTCTACTATTCACGGCGTGTTGAAAACATTGTCGGAAAGATAATTTCAAAATAAAAATAAAAAATAAATCTATAAAAATTAAGACAATGGCAGATTTGAAAGCTTTTGCAGAACAATTGGTTAACTTGACCGTTAAAGAAGTAAATGAGTTAGCTCAGATTTTGAAAGATGAATATGGTATCGAACCCGCTGCTGCAGCTGTTGCTGTTGCTGCTGGCCCTGCTGCCGCCGCTGCTGAAGTAGTGGAAGAAAAATCTTCTTTCGACGTAATTTTAAAAAGTGCCGGTGCTAACAAATTAGCAATCGTTAAATTAGTAAAAGAACTTACCGGTTTAGGCTTGAAAGAAGCTAAAGACCTTGTAGATGCAGCTCCTTCTGCAATTAAAGAAGGTGTTACTAAAGACGAAGCTGAAGCCTTGAACAAAGCGTTGACTGAAGGCGGAGCTGAAGTAGAACTTAAATAAAATTGCCTGATAATCAGGTTTTTGGTTTAGATTCCCTCTTTATGGGGGATTCTAAACCTTTTCATGTCTATATTAATATCGAATTCATTCGTTTGAATTCACCATCACTAAGTTCACCGCATCAACTATAAACTCTTTGAAAATGTCTTCATCAAATAAAGATCAGAGAATCAATTTTGCTTCCATTAAAACCCAGTTTGATTACCCCGACTTTCTGGAAGTTCAATTAAAATCTTTTCATGACTTTTTTCAGATGGATACTTCCCCTGAAAAAAGAAAAACTGAAGGTCTATATAAAGTTTTCATGGAAAACTTTCCTATAGCAGATACACGTAATAACTTTATCCTTGAGTTCCTCGACTACTATGTTGATCCTCCCCGTTACAGCATCGAGGAATGTATTGAAAGGGGCTTAACATATTCCATTCCTCTTAAAGCAAAGTTAAAACTTTATTGTACCGATCCTGATCATGAAGATTTTGATACGGTTATTCAGGATGTTTATCTGGGACCTATTCCCTACATGACTCCTAAAGGAACCTTTGTTATCAATGGCGCTGAACGTGTGATCGTTTCTCAGTTACATCGTTCCCCGGGCGTATTCTTTGGTCAGAGTATGCATGCCAATGGTACTAAACTTTATTCTGCACGTATCATCCCTTTCAGAGGATCATGGATTGAATTTGCTACCGACATCAATAACGTGATGTACGCTTATATCGACCGTAAAAAGAAATTACCGGTTACCACGCTCCTGCGTGCTATCGGATTTGAAAGCGATAAAGATATTTTGGAGATTTTCAACCTGGCGGAAGAAATTAAGGTCAATAAAGCCAGTCTGAAAAAAGCAGTTGGTCAAAAACTGGCAGCCCGTGTATTAAAAAGCTGGGTGGAAGATTTCGTGGATGAGGATACCGGTGAGGTAGTAAGTATCGAACGTAACGAAGTGGTGATCGACAGGGAAACTGTCCTTGAAAATAAACACATCGACGACATACTCGAATCAGGTGCTCCGACGATCCTTCTGCACAGAGGTGATGCTAATCAGAATGATTATGCCATCATTTATAATACTTTACAGAAAGACCCGAGTAACTCTGAAAAAGAAGCGGTACTTTATATCTATCGTCAGCTGCGTAATGCATTGCCTGCTGATGATTCTACTGCCCGCGAGGTTATCAATAACCTTTTCTTCTCGGAAAAACGTTATGACCTTGGTGATGTGGGTCGTTTCCGTATCAACAGGAAACTGAATCTTGATATCAACCCTGATATCAAGGTGCTTACAAAAGAAGATATTATTGAGATCATTAAATACCTGATCGAACTTATCAACTCAAAAGCTGAAGTGGATGATATTGACCACCTTAGTAACCGTCGTGTTCGTACTGTCGGTGAACAGTTGTTCAACCAGTTCGGAGTGGGTCTTTCGCGTATGGCACGTACTATTCGTGAACGCATGAACGTTCGCGATAATGAAGTGTTTACCCCGATTGACCTGATCAATGCGAAGAGTATTTCTTCCGTAATCAATTCATTCTTCGGAACAAATGCTTTGTCACAGTTCATGGACCAACAGAATCCATTAGCTGAAATAACTCACAAACGTCGTATGTCGGCGCTCGGACCAGGTGGACTTTCGCGTGAACGTGCAGGCTTCGAGGTTCGTGACGTGCATTATACGCATTATGGCCGTCTTTGTCCTATTGAAACTCCTGAAGGCCCGAACATCGGATTGATTTCTTCATTGTGTATCTACGCTAAAATCAATGAACTTGGTTTTATTGAAACTCCTTACCGTAAAGTTGAAGATTCAAAGGTGGACATCTCTGCCAATGGTATTCAGTATTTCACGGCGGAAGAAGAGGAAGATTTGGTGGTAGCTCAGGGTAATGCTCCTTTGAATGATGACGGAACATTTATCCGTAATAAGGTTAAATCACGTTTGGGCGCCGACTTCCCTGTTGTGCCTCCTGCTGAAGTAAATCTTATGGACGTATCGCCTTCACAAATTGCTTCTATTGCTGCTGCATTGATTCCTTTCCTTGAACATGATGATGCTAACCGTGCGTTGATGGGATCGAACATGATGCGCCAGGCAGTTCCGCTTTTGCGTTGCGAAGCTCCTATCGTGGGTACAGGTATTGAAGGTCAGTTGATTCGTGATTCACGTACGCAGGTTACTGCCGAAGGTAAAGGTGTTGTTGAATATGTGGATGCTGATTGCATTAAGATTAATTATGATCGGAGTGAAGAAGAAGAATTTATCAGCTTCGAGTCTTCGATTAAAGAATATAAATTACCGAAATTCCAGAAAACCAACCAGAATACAACAATTGACCTTCGTCCTATCGTTAGAAAAGGAGATGTTGTTGAAAAGGGAATGATCCTTACGGAAGGTTATAGTACTCAAAACGGGGAACTGGCCATCGGTAAAAACCTGAAAGTGGCCTTCATGCCATGGAAAGGTTATAACTTTGAAGATGCTATCGTTATTAACGAAAGAGTAGTTCGTGAAGATGTCTTTACTTCGGTACATGTTGTGGAACAGCTTCTTGAAGTGCGTGAGACAAAACGTGGTGTGGAAGAGTTCACTGCTGATATTCCCAATGTAAGTGAGGAAGCTACACGCGATCTCGATGAAAATGGTATTATCAGAATTGGTGCGAGAATCGAACCGGGAGATATCATTATCGGTAAGATTACACCAAAAGGTGAGTCTGATCCTTCTCCTGAAGAAAAATTATTGCGCGCTATCTTCGGTGATAAAGCTGGTGATGTGAAAGATGCATCTCTGAAAGCTACTCCGTCATTATCGGGTGTTGTAATTGGTAAACGCCTGTTCTCTAAAGCACAGAAAAACCGCAAATCGAAACTGGCTGATAAAGCTGTTCTTCCCCGTTTGGATGAAGAATTTGAAGCACAGGCCAGCGTGTTGCGTAATTCTCTGATTGAAAAGTTGTTAGTGATTACTGCTGATAAACCATCGGCTGGTGTGAAAGACTTCTTAGGCACCGACCTGATCTCAAGAAATAGTAAATTTACAGAAGAACGTCTTCGTGAAATTGATTTCAGTGCCGTTCAATTAGTAAAATGGACGCAGGACAACCATAAAAATGAGTTGATCAGACAGCTTATTCTGAATTATTTAAAGAAATATAAAGAGCTGGATGCTCAGATAAAACGTCAGAAATTCAATATCACTATCGGTGATGAACTGCCTACCGGTATTGTTCAGATTGCTAAAGTGTATATCGCCAAAAAACGTAAAATCCGTGTTGGGGATAAAATGGCTGGTCGTCATGGTAACAAAGGGATTGTATCCCGTATTGTACGCCAGGAAGATATGCCTTTCCTAGCCGACGGAACGCCTGTGGATATCGTATTGAACCCGCTGGGTGTACCTTCGCGTATGAACCTCGGACAGATATTTGAAACAGTTTTGGGATGGGCAGGAAAAGAACTGGGAGTGCGTTTTGCTACCCCAATCTTCGACGGTGCTCATTTGGAAGACCTGAATGTGTGGACGGAAAAGGCCGGTGTTCCTAATTACGGTAAGACATACCTCTATGATGGTGGTACCGGAGTGCGCTTCGACCAAACTGCTACTGTGGGCGTGATTTACATGCTGAAACTCGGTCACATGGTGGAAGATAAAATGCATGCCCGTTCAATCGGTCCGTACTCACTCATTACACAACAGCCGCTTGGTGGTAAAGCACAGTTCGGTGGACAGCGTTTCGGGGAAATGGAAGTTTGGGCACTCGAAGCATTCGGTGCTGCACATATCCTTCAGGAAATCCTTACCGTAAAATCTGATGATGTTATGGGACGTGCCCGTACTTATGAGGCGATCGTGAAAGGGGAACCAATGCCTGCACCCGGAATTCCGGAATCACTTAACGTGTTGTTACACGAATTAAGAGGTTTGGGTCTGAGCGTCAATTTAGAATAGGGTGTAGCCGTGTAGATGTGAAATTGTGTAATATCTACACATCTACACATCTACACACCTACACGTTTACACAACTACACAGTTAAAGAAAAACAAAGTATATGGCTTTTAAAACTGAAAATAAATTAAAGAGTAATTTTAATAAAATTTCTATCGGATTAGCATCTCCTGAAGAAATTCTAAAATTATCCAGCGGTGAGGTACTCAAACCTGAAACAATCAATTATCGCACCTATAAACCAGAACGTGACGGTTTATTCTGTGAACGCATTTTCGGTCCTACCAAGGACTTTGAATGTCATTGCGGAAAATACAAACGTATCCGTTACAAGGGGATTGTCTGCGATCGTTGCGGGGTTGAAGTAACTGAAAAGAAAGTCCGTCGCGAGCGCGTGGGACACATTCAGTTGGTGGTTCCTGTTGCTCATATCTGGTATTTCCGTTCTTTGCCGAATAAAATCGGTTATTTGCTCGGTATGCCTACCAAAAAATTAGATGCGATTATCTACTACGAAAAATATGTCATTATTCAGGCTGGTATTGCCGATAACGGAGAAAATATTGTTAATAATGAACTGATCTCTGAAGAGGAATACCTGGATTTGATGGAATCACTTCCACGTGAAAACCAAATGCTGGATGATACTGATCCGAATAAATTCATCGCTAAAATGGGTGCTGAGGCAATCTACGATTTGCTGTCGCGTCTTGATCTGGATGAATTATCCTATGATTTACGTCATAAAGCAGGTAATGACACTTCCCAACAACGTAAAAATGAGGCGTTGAAACGTCTTCAGATTGTTGAGTCGTTCCGTGCATCAAGAAACCGCAATAAACCGGAATGGATGATTGTAAAAATCGTTCCTGTAATTCCGCCTGAGTTGCGTCCATTGGTGCCATTGGATGGTGGACGTTTTGCAACTTCCGACCTGAATGACCTGTACCGTCGTGTGATTATTCGTAACAATCGTCTGAAAAGATTAATCGAGATCAAAGCTCCTGAAGTAATTTTACGTAACGAAAAACGTATGTTACAGGAAGCGGTTGACTCATTATTTGATAACTCGCGTAAATCAAGTGCGGTTAAAACCGACGCTAACCGTCCATTGAAATCTTTGTCAGATTCTTTGAAAGGTAAACAGGGTCGTTTCCGTCAGAACTTATTGGGTAAACGTGTCGACTATTCTGCTCGTTCGGTAATCGTCGTAGGTCCTGAGTTAAAAATGCATGAATGCGGTTTGCCGAAAGATATGGCTGCCGAACTATATAAACCGTTTGTCATTCGTAAACTGATTGAACGCGGTATTGTGAAGACAGTGAAATCAGCTAAGAAAATAGTTGACCGTAAGGATCCTGTTATCTGGGACATTCTTGAGTACGTGATGAAAGGTCATCCGGTGATGTTGAACCGTGCCCCGACTTTGCACCGTCTTGGTATTCAGGCTTTCCAGCCAAAAATGATTGAAGGAAAAGCAATCCAGTTACACCCGCTTTCATGTACAGCTTTCAATGCCGACTTCGACGGTGACCAGATGGCTGTTCACTTACCGTTAGGAAATGAGGCAATTCTGGAAGCACAAATGCTGATGCTTGCATCACATAATATTCTGAACCCTGCCAATGGCGCTCCTATTACCGTTCCTTCACAGGACATGGTACTTGGTTTGTATTATATTACCAAACCCCGTCAGGGAGCTTTAGGTGAAGGTTTGATTTTCTATTCTCCTGAAGAAGCTGAAATTGCGTATAATGAAGGAAAGGTTGCTCTTCACTCATGGATCAAGGTACGTACTTTTGATGTTGATGAAGAAGGTGATCCTGTTGAAAAGATTATTGAAACTACTGTAGGTAGAATTTTATTTAATAAATGTGTTCCTGAAAAAGTTGGTTATATCAACGAACTTTTGTCGAAAAAATCTTTACGCGATATTATCGGTAATGTAATTGAAATATGTGGTGTTGCCCGTACAGCTCAGTTCCTCGATGATATCAAAGATTTGGGATATAGCATGGCATTCAGGGGCGGACTTTCGTTCAATCTGAACGACGTAATTATTCCACCTGAAAAAGAAGAACTGGTAAAAGAAGGTAATGCCGAAGTGGAAGAAATTATGAACCTGTACAACATGGGATTCATTACCAATAATGAGCGTTACAATCAGATCATCGATACATGGACACATGTGAACTCTAAATTGTCGAATATTCTGATGAAGCAGCTGGCAACCGATAATCAGGGTTTCAACTCTGTTTATATGATGCTTGACTCAGGTGCCCGTGGTTCTAAAGAACAGATTCGTCAGTTGTCCGGTATGCGTGGTTTGATGGCTAAACCTCAGAAATCAGGTGCCGAAGGTGGTCAGATCATTGAAAACCCGATCTTGTCGAACTTTAAGGAAGGTCTTTCGGTGTTGGAATACTTTATCTCTACACACGGTGCCCGTAAAGGTTTGGCGGATACTGCTCTTAAAACAGCTGATGCCGGTTATCTTACCCGTCGTTTGGTGGACGTTTCTCAGGATGTGATCATAACTGAAGACGACTGCGGAACTTTGCGCGGTTTGATAGCAACTGAAATGAAAAATAACGAAGATGTAATTTCATCTTTGTACGAAAGAATATTGGGTCGTGTTTCTGTACACGATGTGTATCATCCTTTGACGGGTGATTTGATCGTAAGCTCGGGAGAACAGATTACTGAATCTCTGGCGAAGAAAATTCAGGAATCACCGATCGAACGTGTTGAGATACGTTCGGTGTTGACCTGTGAATCGAAAAAAGGAGTGTGCGCAAAATGTTATGGTCGTAACCTGGCTACCGGAAAAATGGTACATCAGGGTGAGGCTGTGGGAGTAATTGCTGCTCAGTCGATCGGTGAGCCGGGTACACAGCTGACGCTGCGTACTTTCCACGTCGGTGGTATCGCCTCCAACATAGCTGCAGAGTCTAAAATTACCCTGCGTTATGATGGTTTAATCGAATTTGATGAATTGCGTACAGTTAACGCCAAAGATGATAACGGATCGGAATATGAAGTTGTTGTAAGCCGTTTGGCCGAAATGCGTGTAATTGATATCAATACCGGGATTACGCTTACAACTCAAAACGTTCCATACGGATCAAAACTTTTTGTTAAACAAGGAGAAAATGGCGTTAAAGGACAGGTAGTCTGCGAATGGGATCCGTTTAATGCGGTGATTATCTCGGAAATGGAAGGTAAAATTGAGTTTGAAGATGTAATCGAGAACGTTACCTTTAAAACAGATATTGACGAAGCAACCGGTCTGCGCGAAAAGATTATCATTGAATCGAAAGATAGAAATAAAGTGCCGAGTGCGCATATCGTAAGCAAAAGCGGAGATATCCTGCGTACATATAACTTACCGGTAGGTGCTCACATGGTACTTGATAACGGAGACAAGATCAAAGCAGGTCAGATGTTGGTGAAAATACCGCGCGCTGTGGGAAAAACAGGTGACATCACGGGTGGTCTTCCACGTGTGACTGAGTTGTTCGAAGCCCGTAACCCATCTAATCCTGCTGTTGTTGCCGAAATTGACGGAGAAGTAAGCTTCGGAAAAATCAAACGTGGTAACCGCGAGCTGAGTGTTACTTCAAAAACCGGAGAGATTAAGAAGTATATGATTCCTCTGTCAAAACAGATATTGGTACAGGAAAATGACTTTGTTCGTGCCGGAACACCACTTTCCGACGGAGCAACCACACCTGCTGATATTCTTATGATTAAAGGTCCGACTGCCGTTCAGGATTATATCGTGAATGAAGTACAGGACGTATACCGTTTGCAGGGTGTGAAAATCAACGACAAACATTTCGAAGTGATTGTTCGCCAAATGATGCGTAAAGTAGAAATACTTGAGCAGGGCGATACCCGTTTCCTTGAAAAACAGGTGGTTGATAAAAATGAATTCATGGAAGAAAATGATCGCATCTGGGGCAAGAAAGTAATTGTCGATGCCGGTGATTCTGCTACCCTGAAACCTGGTCAGATCATTACTCCGCGAAAACTGCGTGACGAGAATAGTGCTTTGAAACGCCGCGATATGCGTTTGGTGGAAACCCGTGATGCAGTTCCTGCAACATCAAATCAGATTTTACAGGGAATCACCCGTGCAGCGTTGCAAACAAGCAGTTTCATGTCGGCTGCATCATTCCAGGAAACAACCAAGGTGCTGAACGATGCTGCTATCAATGGTAAGGTCGACCGTCTTGAAGGTTTGAAGGAAAATGTTATTTGCGGACATTTGATACCTGCCGGTACCGGTCAGCGCGATCTGGATAAAATTGTGGTATATTCGCGTGACGAATACGACAAAAAAGCTGACGCCCGTAAAAATGTAATTGATATGGAATCAGGCGCAGAACAATAACTCTGTAGTATTAATAAAGGAAAGGATAATTGCTTCGTGCAGTTATCCTTTTTTGTTATGTTGTTTTGTTATACCAGAAAATTCTCACTATCTTAGTGCTTTCTATGAAAATGAATAAAATGATAGTAATTTAATTGTCAATATACTATGAATCAGAATTATTGTGTTATTATGGCTGGTGGTGTTGGAAGTCGTTTCTGGCCTTTTAGCAGGAATAACCGTCCAAAACAGTTCCTGGATTTCTTTGGTACCGGCCGCTCTTTACTTCAGATGACCTACGACAGATTTCGTCAGCTTGTACCGGCTGAAAACATCCTGATTGTTTCTAATACTATCTACAAGGAAATGATATTGGAACAGTTACCCGAAATAAATGAAAAACAGGTATTGCTGGAGCCACACAGGAGAAATACCGCTCCATGTATTGCCTATGCAGTAAGCCGGATAAGAGCGATTACCAATGAAGCTAATATTATTGTTGCACCATCCGATCATCTTATTCTAAAAGAAAATGATTTTATTGAGACACTAAAAACAGGACTTGAATTTGTTGAAAAAAACGATTCGCTCCTGACGCTGGGAATTAAACCAAGTCGTCCTGAAACCGGTTATGGCTATATTCAGATTGATGAAGGTGCAGGAAATTTGCGTAAGGTGAAAACCTTCACTGAGAAACCTAATGCGCAACTTGCACAGGTGTTTTATGAAACCGGTGAATTCTTCTGGAATTCAGGAATATTTCTGTGGAATATTAATACAATAGTGAAAGCATTCGACACACTGCTTCCTGATGTGGCTTCCAAGTTTGCAGCTGGTCAGTCTGTGTTTAATACTCCCGAGGAACAAAAATTCATCGATGCAATTTATCCTACCTGTATGAATATCTCTATTGATTATGGTATTATGGAGAAAGCCGGGAATGTGTATGTGTTGTGTTCCGATTTTGGATGGACCGATTTAGGTACATGGGGTTCGCTGTATGAAATGTCGGAAAAGGATGAACATGAAAATGTTACCCTAAAGTGCAATACATTGTTTTATGAAAGTGAACAGAATATTATAGCACTTCCGCAGGGAAAACTGGCCGTGATTGAAGGTTTGTCTGGTTATTTAGTCGCAGAGTCTGATAATGTGTTGTTGATTTGTAAGAAAGATGAAGAAGCCCGTATCCGCCAGTTTGTGAATGATGCAGTGGTTTCGTTTGATGGGGAGTTTATTTAAAACGAATAGGTAATAACGAATAGCGAATAGCTCTGAAAACATCAATAGCCCCCGGTTTTAACCGGGGGGAATATTGAAAAATGATAATTCAATAATATCAATTTAGTATGATGAATTTTTTTAAATTGCACAAGCCATTGGTTTATAAATATAAACCAATCTATTACGATCCGAAGAAGGAAGCATTAAAGTCGAGAGAGCAATCGGCTAAAGATGGCGGTGAGGTTAAGGTGGATAATGGCGAATTTAAATCTTCCATCAGAAGGGGTTCATTCAGGGAGATGGCTGAAAAAAACAAAAATTCGAAAGAGGTTCAGAACCGCCAATCAAACGTGAGATTAATAGTAATTCTCATGATCTTAATTATAATCGCGTATTTCTTACTAAAATAGGAAGAAAACAGAAAAAAACTGTTAAGTGATATTATGAGCGATGTTATTCATTTGTTACCCGATTCAGTAGCGAATCAGATAGCGGCAGGTGAGGTGATTCAACGGCCGGCTTCTGTTTTGAAGGAGTTGGTTGAAAATGCCATTGATGCCGGTGCCGGATTCATTCAGGTGGTTGTGAAGGATGCCGGAAGAACACTGATACAGGTAACAGATGATGGAAAGGGGATGAGTGAAACAGATGCCCGGATGGCATTTGAAAGACATGCAACATCAAAAATAAAAGATGCACAGGATTTATTTTCTATCCGAACGATGGGATTCCGGGGGGAGGCATTGGCCTCGATTGCTGCAGTTGCCCAGGTTGAGCTGCGGTCGCGTCGCGAAGAGGATGAGCTGGGAACTTATGTGGAAATAGCTGGAAGCAGGGTGTTTAAACAGGAATCGGTACAGTGTGCAAAAGGTACAACTTTTCTTGTGAAAAACCTGTTTTTTAATGTTCCGGCTCGTCGTCGTTTTCTCAAAAGCGACAGTGTGGAGAAAAACCATCTTTTCAATGAGTTTTACAGGATAGTTCTGGTACATCCCGATGTTGAGTTTTCTTTTTTTGATGGAGATGAAGAAGTTTATCATTTACCGGCATCAAATCTCAAAGTGCGAATTGATCAGGTTTTTGGTAATGTAAAAAGAAAATTGAATCAGCAATTGTTAAGTATTGAAACAGAAACAAATCTGGTTAACGTTAAAGGATTTATCGGTCGTCCGGAATTTGCACAAAAAACTGCTCCCCAGTATTTCTTTGTAAATGGACGTTATATGCGCCATCCTTATTTTCATAAGGCAGTCATGCTGGCATACAACCAGTTAATCCAATCAACTGAAAACCCATCTTATTTTATTTATTTTGAGGTAGATCCGCAAACCATTGATATAAATATTCATCCTACAAAGACAGAAATAAAATTTGAAAACGAACAGGCTTTGTGGTCAATTCTGTCAGCTACCGTTAAAGAAGCATTAGGGAAATTCAATGTAGTCCCTTCTATCGATTTCGACCGTGAAGGAGTCCCTGATATTCCCCTGCATCGCGAAAGCGAAATAATCAGTCCTCCTAAGACCATTTTCAATCCTTCCTATAATCCCTTCGGAACGTCTAACTATAAAAGGCCGCAGATGGAATGGGAGAGTCTTTATACCGGTTTTGAGAATGAGAAGAGTAAACCCGAAAAGTTTGATGAAAATTCTTACGAAGCACCTGAATCTCAGGTGATACAGTCAAAAATGAATATTGAGGAAGAGGTAACAGGTGGTATTTATTTTCAATTGAAAAATCGTTATATCATCACCTCAGTTAAGTCGGGAATGTTGATTATTGATCAACGAAGAGCTCATATCCGTATTTTATTTGATCAGTTTATGCAGGAAATGCAACTTAAGAAAGGTTTTTCTCAACAATTGTTATTTCCCGAGACCTGGCAACTTATGCCTGAAGACCTGCTTTTTTTCGAACAGATTAAAACAGATTTGCACTATGTTGGTTTTGATTTTGAAAAGGAAGAATCAGGCAGCTATAATATAAAAGGTATTCCTGCTCAAATAAAAGGTACAGAGAGTGTTATTCCTTTGTTGAGTCAAATGATTGAAAAGGTAAAAACGGCTACTGGCGATGCTGTGGCAGTTATACAGGAACGTGTTGCGCTTTCTCTTGCTGTGACGGCTGCATTGCCGGCGGGAGGACAATCACTCAATAATGATGAAATGACAAGGCTGGTTGAGCAGCTTTTTGCTTGTCAGGCCCATAATCATACACCTGATGGGAAACCGGTAATGAGTATTCTGACGCAAGAAGAAATTCAGAAAAGATTTCAATAGTGTTTTTCAGATTTATCCCTAAAAAAGCGGGACTGTATTACTACAGCCCCGCTTTTTTAGGATTTCAAATTAAATTGTTAATTTTCGCCCACCTGCGGTGTAATCAGTTTGTACCCTTTTCCGTGGATATTGATAATGGCCACATTTGGATCTTCTTTCAATAATTTGCGCAGTTTGGTAATGTAAACATCCATGCTTCTGGCATTGAAATAATTGTCATCTTCCCAAATGGATTTGAGCGCATAGTTACGTTCCAGAATATTGTTGGCATTAGAAGCCAGCAACCTGAGCAACTCAGATTCTTTTGTTGTCAGTTTTTTTGTTTCACCATCAAATGTAAGTACCTGTTTCTGTGCATCAAAAACAAATGCGCCGATATTAAATACTACAACATCTTTGATTTTTTTGCCTCTTACCCTTCTCAGGATCGACTCAATCCTCGACAGCAGTTCTTCCATGCTGAAAGGTTTCGAAAGATAATCATCAGCTCCTAACTTAAATCCCTGAAGAATATCTTCTTTCATTGATTTGGCGGTAAGGAAAATAATAGGCACATCGCCGTTAATGGTGCGAATGTCAGCTGCAAGAGCAAATCCATCCTTCTTAGGCATCATTACATCGAAAACGCACAAATCATATTTTCCGCGGGTAAAAGCCTTATAACCAGCTTCACCGTCAGGTTGCAGGTCAGCGTCATACCCTCTTGTCTGAAGGTATTCCCTCAATAACATGCCGAGGTTTTCATCGTCCTCGCACAAAAGAATTTTTACTTTTTCATCGTTCATATTCCGTATTTTTTAGTGTTGGTAATGCAATAATAAATTTAGTTCCGATATTAATTTCACTGTCTACTTTTATAGTGCCCTTATGTTCCAGAATAATTTTCTTCACATATGCAAGACCTAATCCGAATCCTTTTACGTTGTGAGTATTTCCTGTAGGTACACGGTAAAACTTTTCGAATATCCTTTTATGATCTTCTTTCTGAATGCCAATTCCGTTGTCCTCAATGCTGATCATCACATTGTCTTTTTCATTCCAGGTCTCGAGCGTAAGAAGTAATGGCTTGTCGCTGTATTTCAGGGCATTGTCTACTAAATTGTGAATTACGTTTGTAAAATGCACTTCATCTGCAAGTATGAGATCATTTTTTGCATTTAAAATGGTTGTCATTTTCCCTCCTTTATTGGCCACCTTCAGCGAGAAAATTTCTGACGTATGTTCAATCAACTCGTTAACGTTCATTTCACGCATTTTATAAGTTGATCTTTCTGTTTCAAAGAGCGATAGTTTTAATACTTCCTCCACCATTCTGCTTAATCTCGCCGTCTCATCTTTTATGACCTTGGAAATATGTTTTAAAGTCTCAGGCGTTTTTCCAACTCCGGGATCCTGTAACATTTGCGAAGCCAAAGAGATACTGGAAATAGGCGTTTTAAGCTCATGGGTCATGTTATTAACAAAATCATTCTTAATATTGTTCAACTGTTTTTGTTTAAAAATAACAATCAATGCGACGATAAAAATACATAAAATTAACAAAACAAGCACTATGGTAGGAATTAAAAGCCCCATGGAGCTGATAATAAAATTTTTCTTGGTAGGAAAAGTTACCTGCAGATAGGCTTCTTTTGAGCTTTCTTCTAAAGGGAAGAAACGTTGTGTGTAAATGTTATTCGTAATCTCAGGACTTTCTGCATGGAAATCTTTGTTGCACCGGAAAATTATCCGCCCTCTTTTATCAACTATACTATAATAAAAAGGAAGTTCGACACCATTACTTATCAGCATCTTTTCAAGTATGTCATTAATTTCCTCAAAGTTAACTCTTTCGCTGATATCTTTCTTGTTGCTTTCCCTCAACCATCTGAATACTGCCTGATCAAGAATCGTTTTTGATCGTGAAAAATCTTTTCTGAATCTTTCCTGCAAATATTTGGATGTCTCTTCGATCGTCGCTTTGCCATGCCTGGTGGATATTTTGATGCTTGGCTTCTCAATTTTATCGGTTGCTGCGGCTAAGTTGTTGCCGAGAGTGTCAATCAACTGTTGAGTGTCCGAATCTATCCTGTCCAGACTTGGCACCTGATTCAGTTGCTTATGGTAGTCGCTTCCTTCCAGTGTAAGAGCAAGATATTCCAGTGCCTCGTTTTCTTCTACGAGCACCACCGTTTGCAGCAAACTCCGACGTACACTCTCATCGAACTGATTTTCAACCATCTCGGCATTAACCATGACATACCTGGCTTGTATGACAATCAGCACGATGAAAGAAAAAACCATCGAGAATATAAGTATGAGTATGGTAGTTCTTTTCATAATGTTGCAAATATATTATAAAATTAAATGTTAAAATTACATCAGGGTTCTTATTTAACAATATATAAGGAAACAATGTTTGTAATTTTAGAAAATATAGTAAATAATCCTTAATTCATTTGTAGCTAAGTTATTATTAGCAATTTAAAATGCCGGTTAAATGTTTCACACTAGAGGAAAAATATTACATTTGCACCAGATACAAAAGAATGCAGGATGCGAAAATGGTCAGACTTATTGATAAGTAACTTTTTTGGGGTTTTTAATGATAATTTTTTGAAAAATGCCGTCATTTTTATTGCCGTAAGTTGGAACCTGCCATCATGGCTGACTCAGTCACAGCTCATTTCAATTGTTTCGGCATCACTTATAGTACCTTATCTTATATTATCACCTCTGGGTGGAAAGCTTTCGGTGAAATATTCCAAGTTAAAGGTATTCCATTTCTTTAAACTTATTGAATTTCCCATTATGTTCCTTGCCATTATTGCATTTGTTTACGAATGGGTAATACTGGCAGTGATTTCAGTATTCCTGATGGGAATTCAAAGTTGTTTATATTCTCCTGCTAAATATGGATTGATTCGTGATATCGGAGGTGTAGAAGGAAGCGCTTTTGGAAGTGGGCTGTTCGAAACAATGGCATTCCTGGGTATTTTGATGGGGACTGTTATTGCATCATTGGTAAGTGATCATTATCAAACATGGTTGTTGAGTATTTTGTTTTTACTCTTTGCTGCTGGCGGCTATTATTTTGCTAAACGTATCAGGGCGGGGGAACAGGTTCCTGACGAAGCATTATCGCTTAAAATTCACTTGTCTCCCTTTAAATTTCTGGCTGACTCTTACCGACTGGCAAAGCTTTTTCCTGGGGTAAATGCAGCTGTTTTCGGGGTCTCCGTGTTTTGGTTGATTGGTGCGCTATTGCAGATGAACATCATTATTCATGCAAAAATTTTTTATTTGGCAACGAATACAGCTACCGGTATAGTGATGGCATGTGCTGCCGTTGGCATTGCTGTGGGAACATGGTTGGCAGGGACGTTTGCGCGGAGGATAAAACGAAGAAAGCTGATTGTGCTGGGTTTGTCCGGCATGATGCTATGCCTGTTGCCGGTTTTGTTTTTGAAAATTGACTTTGTGAGCTTTGCGGTTTTGATGTTCCTGACTGCCGGTTTCGGAGGGTTATTCCAGGTGCCGAATCTTACTACTATTCAGCAGGCAGATGCGGGCAGACGATTGGGTCAGTTGCTGGCCTATATGAATCTGATGATTTTTGTGTTTGTGTTGTTGGCCTCGCTGATTTTCTCAGGAATAACTTATTTTTTTAATGACAACAGTGTGGCTGTTTTCTTTGTTATCATCTCTGTTTGTTTTGGAGTGTTCATTTGTCAGATACCCGGAATTGCTGCTAAAAAAAATCGAAGGGAGTAAATTGATTGTCAATGATAAAGCCTGAATTATTTAAACAACTCAACAATATAATATTCTGAAATACTATGCATAATCAAAAAAAAAGCTTTAAAAAAATTATCTCTGATTTAAGTGTGCAAATTCTTGTTGCAATGGTGGTCGGTATTATTGTAGGGAAGGTCATGGGGGCGGATGCGGGAATGTTTGCACCTTTGGGGAGTTTGTTTATTCAATTGATCCGAATGTTGGTAATTCCTTTGGTTTTTGTTTCAATTGTTGCAGGTGCTGCATCTTTGGGAGTTACTAAATCTGCCGGGAGAATTGGTGTAACCACTATTGCTTATATTTTTATTACAACTGTTCTGGCGGTTATACTTGCCATCGCTTTGGGTTCATGGTTTAAACCGGGAGCAGGTATTTCTCATGAAACCATACAGGCTTTTTTACCAGAGCAGCAGTACGAAGCTGTACCGCAGAAAATGGAATTCTGGCCAATGTTGCTCGATATTATTCCTGCAAATCCTATTAAATCTCTTGCTGATGGTAATATATTACAATTGATATTTTTCGGACTGTTTCTCGGTTTTGGATTAAGTGCTTTGGCGATTGAGAAAAAACAGCCGGTGCTTAAGGCATTCAACACTTTTCTGGATGCTCTTATCTGGTGTATACAAAAGGTGATGCTTGTTGCTCCTGTCGGGGTATTTGGACTGATGGCTGATGCGACAGGGACATTCGGGTTTGATCTTTTGCTGAAGGTGGGTAATTTGCTTTGGGTGAATGTGATTGCCGCATTTATTATCCTGCTTTTGTTCTATCCGCTGACATTAAAGTTATTCTCAAAAATGAAAATTTCACATTTTTTGAAATCAATGATTCGTCCGCAGATTGTTGCTTTTTCAACCTCATCTTC
>JAYFPP010000070.1:0-7642 GCA_034927635.1 Paludibacter sp. | reverse complement strand
ACCAGGAGGACCTGATCCATATCTGTTGCGTGTAAATAAAAACAGCAGATTATTTACTCAAATTGTATTAGACTCCTTTCGTGGCGGACTTATAGAACCTACTTTAGCAAGTAATTTACTTAACACTCAAATTAATAAGTTTCCTAAACTTGAATCATTTCTCTACTCATGAGTACAGAAACAAAAAAATACTGTTTGGATACAAATGTTCTGATAGAAGCATGGAATAAATATTATTCACCTACCTTTTGTCCCGAATATTGGAATATCTTAAATTTACTTGGTGAGCAAGGACTAATTTTTATACCCCAAATGGTATACGATGAAATTGTGCGGACCGAAGATGATTTGGCCCGATGGCTCAAAACCAGCAAAATACCAATAATTGAAATTGATGGAAAAGTGACTCAGTGTTTAAAAACAATTTATGACACTGACGGAACACATAAACAATTAGTCGACAGCACAAAAAACAGATCGTTGGCTGACCCCTGGGTCATTGCACACGCGATGAAAGAATTGGCAGTTGTAGTAACCAAAGAAATCAAGATTACGGCCCTTAACGCAAAACGAATCAGAATCCCCAATGTGTGTGAAAATATGGGAATACGATGGATAAACGATTTCGAAATGATCAGGGAGTTAAATATTATATTCCATTGTGCCATAATACCACGTCCGAATTAGTCTTCGCAACTAATATTATTGAATTAGGAGTTATAAAACCTATTCGGGCTGAAAGCCCAGTATATCATCAACCCAACGGCAACGCACTGGGTCAGAAAACAAACAAATACAAACATATGCCCTTTCAGGGCGTAAATAAACATTCGGCTATTCATTATGACCCAAGGCGTTGCCCCGGGCTGATGATATACTGGGCTTTCAGCCAAAAAACACCAAATTAATGTATAGCCTGATATCGAACCGATGCATTCGAATAAATCGAATAGAGCCTTTCGAAACAATCGAACCGATGCATTCGAAATGATCGAATAGAGGCTTTCGATCATATCGAAATTGCCTGAACATTCAAAGTGACTTGACCAGCGTTGCTCCCCGCAACCAACTCATGATAACAGTCTTGGTCATTTGCGGTCAGAATTTTAAAAAATGAAATTAAGCAGGTGTATATGGACTATTTCCTAATCCCATTTGTAGTCTGCCGGCACTTCTTCTCTTAGCCCCGGCCCATAGGTGATTCCCAACATTTCGAGCAGCGGATATTTTGATTTGACCACATTGTAAAACTTATCGAACGGGAGTCTTTCGCCTTTGCTCCACATCTGTTCGGCCTGAGAGTAAATTCGCGGGAATACTCTTCTGTCAATCATGTATTCCTGTACGTACCAATCTGTCCAGAGGGAACAACACATACCCAATACAAGAGGATGTGGGTTTGTCAGATCGCCCGGATTATTTTCATAAGCGTCTTTTATGTCTAAAGTTCTTTCAATGCCATAATTCGACCACGGGACAACAGGATAATTCAAATAGGAATAATAGTTGGTGTTAATAATAATTTGATGACCTCTTTTTATCGCGTTTACATAAGCAAGATCGTTATGTTTCCTCCAGTTCCACCATTGTATGATTACATTGTCGGGTAATGAATAGCCGTCGGCATAAACCACATCTCCCCAGAAAATTACCATTTTATTTTTTGTCCTGAGATATTCTGCTAAACGTGATGAAAAGTAGCGTTGCAATTCATCGGCATTCTGCAATGATGCTGTTTTAATCTTTTGCAGGCAGTCCGGACATTTTTCCCATTCGTCTTTTGGCGCTTCATCACCACCTAAATGAATATAGGAAGATGGAAACAATTCGCAAACTTCATCAAGAATATCTTCAATGAACTGATAGGTACTTTCTTTACCTCCACAAAACAAACTGGATGAATAGGTCATAACAGATGGTGGTATTTTATTGAAACAACCCATTTCAGGATAAGCTGTGAGAGCAGCTTCAGAGTGCCCCGGCATATCAATTTCAGGCACCACCTCAATATGTAATTTTTGCGCATACGCTACAATCTCACGAATATCTTCCTGTGTGTAGTATCCTTGCTGTTCTTTACCCGGAGCAACGCTGGAGCCGATTTCAGTCAGTTTTGGATACTTTTTAATTTCAATTCGCCATCCCTGTCCTTCGGTTAAATGCCAGTGAAAAACGTTCATTTTGAGCATTGCCATAATATCAAGATAGCGTTTAATAAACTCAGGGGTTTGATATTGTCTCCCGGAATCGAGCATGAAGCTTCGCCACGGATATTTGGGCGCATCCGTCACTCTCAATCCCTGTAGTTGAAATCCTGTCAAGGTGAAGGGTTTCCCTGCCTGTACCCCGGGAGGAAGAAGCTGTAACAAACTCTGAATACCGTAAAATAATCCTTTATCGGTATTCGCATTTATACTGATGCGATCGTTCGATATTTCCAGCACATAACCTTCGGTTCCCTGTTCAGCAGGAGCATGCTTTGTACATAATACGATATCGCCGTCACCGGTCTCACTCAACTCCGTTTCAATATATGACTTCAATCTTTCGGAAAGATACATAGCGGTTTCATGGCCTTCTCTGTCATAAACAATTTTAATTTTTGTTTTAAATGAAAAAACGGAGTTTAGCACCTCTGTTTTATATGGACCCGGTAATATATTTTGTCCCGTACAATACAATGAAATCAGTAGAAAGACAACAAATTGGTACAGTTTAATTTTTTTCATCATATATTTTTTAATTATCCTTTGAATAGTATTGTATAAAATCTTTCTCAAAACCCTCAAACCCTTTCGGATAGACTATTTCAAAACTTTCGCGGGCACTTTTCCCGCTTTTTATTTGCCGGATAAAATTAATAAAAAGATTTCTATCCTTTTCCATCATGAACCTGACAACAGCATATGCCACAGCATATCCGTAACTATCATTGGTAAATGATTCTTTAGCAAATCTCTGATGCCGCCACGTAAAAAAATCGTTCAGATTAATATCCCTGATTTTAATCATCGTCTTTACCTTGTCGGTATAATACCGATATTGTTCAGGCGCAATTTTTTTTGTAGTAACTCTTAATTTAGCAAAATAAACAGCCAGCCCTTCGTTCAACCATACCGGTATATTTCTGAAATAAGTGTTTGTAAAAAAATGACTTACTTCATGGTATGCAGTTTCCATAAACCGTTCTTTATTTTTGTCTTTACAAACAACAGCCTCCTTTTTCTTCGGAGAATAAAAACCGAAAGAATTAAGCCTGTGAGTTATCCCCTGCTCCTTTTGGTATAAGAGATAAACAGTATAGCTATTAAAAATAATCAGTTTTACTGTTGAAGATTGTATGGAATCTTCCGGAAAAACTTTCCTGTAAAAATCCAGTTGATAATCAATAACACGCTCAAGCTTATCTCTCTCCTTCTTTGTCAGAACATTATCTTCGGCACTTATATTATATTGTGCGTGGATATTGCTGCACAAAAAAATCAATAATAAAAACAGAATTAGTGTTGAACGATTCATTTGTTACTTTTTATTTTTTTCAAATTTCTTCAGTTCACTCTTACTTAATTCCTGCATTATCATTTTCTCTGATATTCCTGCAATGTAGGTAATATTTTCACCGGGTTTGACATCTCCTGCATTAACTGTATGAAAAAGTGGCAAGAATGGAGTGTATTTATACCCTGTATCCGGATTTTTAACTTTATTTTTATCCAAAAAATAGGTTTTGAATTTAACCGACTTTTCACCTTTTTCATCTGACTTAACCAATAGAATCGGGTCACCGATATTTACAAAGTGACCCGGATAAACCAATGCTGATACATATCCCGAGTATTCTGAGAAGCTTTTGTCCTTATGATATACAGTAAATTTATTCTCACGGGAAGCATAAATATCGAAATTATTGTTACACACCATTCCCGATCGGCATGCATATACCGTATCTCCTGCATATCTGAGATTAAAAACAAGTTCCAAATCATGGCCGTTTGAACGGCTGATGCGAATACTGTCACCGGATTTCACTGGCAAAGCATATAAATAATCCAGGTTCAGATCAACATAAATACTTCCCCTGTAGTAACTGTAATTCCATGTATAACCATAAGAAAAAGCATCAGAAAGACGTTTTATCGTAAGTAATTTTCGGGGAGTAGTGTCGATTGTACCATAATATGGAATACTCCCACGCGTAGTATAACCATTTATTTCAGGGAAATTAATGTTTACATAATACTCACAAAAATCGTAGTTAAGTGAGTTAAATGAGAAACTTCCATCCACTTCATAGGATATTTTTATTTCTACAGGACGCAGCTGGGCTGTAAGTGAGCCGAAAAAAAGCGGTAAAAAACAAAACAAAAAAATAAGGTTCTTTTTCATACTGGCAGATTTTAATTTTAAAGTTCATGTAATAAAAAATAATACAGGCATATAGTGAATATATCCGTTAAATTATATTCTTACAGGAAAACATCTTTGTCATATGAGGAAAAATACGTTAATCTTTGATAATATGCGTTTTATACTTACAGCCGGCTTTTTCCATTATGACGACTTCACCACTCACATAATGATTATCCACTTTGTAAAACGGTGTTTTATTGGCATCAGCCTGATGAGCGACTAAGACAATATATTCGTTGTCATTGTAATGAATAAGAAGCGCTTCTACCACTTTATCACTATATGCCACATTATTACGGTTAAAAACAGGTATTTTTTCGATAGTGACGCTTGAATCGTCGGGAAAGTACATCGCTGTAATAAAAGTATCAAACCCGGTAACTTCTTTAAAAAATTCAAGACGCACATTGTCTTTAAGCAGATTATATTCAGGCGACCATTGAGTATCACTTAATTTTTCCTGTACAGGATTGATGGCTTGTATTTTCAGATTATTGCTATCGTAAGTTGTTACTGCCTGATTATCCGACAAACTAACCGATTGATCCGGAAAACTAAAATGCTGAGCATATTTATGCTTTCCATTGGCATAAAAAGCATCGAAAAGTATCCACAAGCCGGGTTTGAGGTACAGAATACGACGTTTCATATATACCGGATTCGGAAGGCGTTTATAAGCAGTATTTATTGCTTCAACGTAATCATATTGTTCTTTTATAACCGTATATACACCTTCAGAATACGCATTGTATGAATTGCCCCACGAATTATGATAAACACTATTCGGTTCATCATCAACAGTGAGTATATTATGACCTTCGCTGCTTTTAAGCTTTTCACGCACAGGCGAATCAACATAGGTGTATCTTCCGCCATCGACTAAATAATCTTTGCCATGAGCAAAAAGTGAAATATGCAAAATATCGTCATGAGCATGTCCGTCCCCATTCTTTTTCAACCTGGCATTCATATAATTTGCATCTTCCCCCCAACCGCTTCGCATGATCATATCACCTGAACCTGACAAATAAACCGACTCAAAACCGGGTTTGTTCGTCGGCAAAAGCCGATATTTTTCCTGTTCTTCTTTTGTGGTTATAAAGCATGTCTCATAATCCAAAGCTTCAAAAGCTCTTGATTTTAGTCCACCATCGTTAAACACATAAGCAGCCATCGTAAGTATAGCTCTCAAATCGGTATCATCACTATCACCAATAAGTGGTTGATGAAAATCAGGTTTCTGCCATTTCACATCTGCCCATGCCAGTTCTTTGGTTTTTTCCACAACAATTTGTGGTAACACTATATTAAATTTTTCAGCTAAATAATTCACATTGAGATAACAATGAAGCACCTCATTGTGATACATTGGTGATTGTTCCCATTGTGTGCCATCGGGCAATACCTGTACTTTAGCACACTGTGCAAGCTTGTTAACAGCATCATTGCTCCATTGTGCTGCTTTGGTAAATTCCGGCATAAATACTCCTGCATTAAATAATCCCTGATACTCAATTACCCCCCAGTTACTTGTGAGCGAGAAATCAGTAAAATTACTGTTCAGGTATTCTGCATGTTCATATAGTGAGCCGAGAAACAACTCCATAAATTTCGGGGTAACTGCTTTAGAGTTCTTAACGTATTCGAAAGTTTTAATCCAGTTTTCACAACGTATTCCAGCCTCAATGCGCCGCCACGACAAACTTCGCAGTGCTTTATCATTAAAAGGATTACGTACAATCCAGTCGGTAACCTGATCGACCCATGTTTGCGCGTAAATTTCGTTTTGTGTCAACACATATGCCTTTCCTAAATCTATCCAGTATTTGTGACGGTTGAGCATAAAACACCACTCTTCATCCCCAAAAGGAATAGCCCGCCAATCAATTGCTTTCTTAAACTGATAAGGCACATTTGTTTTTTCCATATCCCAGTCGTAACGAAAAAGAAAATACCGGTTTCGTACCTGATCAGCAACTTTAACACTCAAACTGACTTCTTCTGGAAACTGTTTTTTTATATCATTAATATTGGAAGCCACATGATTGAAATACAAATTTGGTTTTTGTCTGTATTTCTTCAGTAGAAAATCACCAACCGATTGACCCGGAAGTAAACGACAAGAATCAGCGATTAGTTTTTCAGCGATTGAAGCTGGCTGTGCAACAGCCAGCATTGAGATAAAGCAAGATAATAGTAACAGTGGGATTTTCATATGTAAGGATGTTCTTTTCTTTATTGAATTTTCCATTTAGACTCTCTGAAGAAGATGATTTGTTAAAATAAAAAATTCACAGGCATTGACATTCTCATTCTTCTATCAACTCCATCAATTTTCCCCGGAACAAAATCTTTCATTGTACGTATTACCCTGAAAACCTCTTCATCAAATGCATCAAAGAAGGATGAACTTTCCAGCTTTAAATTAGAGACACTGCCATCAATCTCAACAATAAAAGAAACAACTACTCTCCCTTATGCTTTATAAATAAGTGATTCAGGATATTTTATTTCATTTTTTAAGAACTTCAACAAACTCTTTTTTCCATATTTATAACTTGGACAAATTACAAAATCAAAATGCTTAATCTTCTTACCATTAACATCAAAACAAGTTCCTTTTATGAATTCACCCTTTTTATAATAGTCAATTCGTTTCGGAATCTTGTTCTCCCAGAATGTCAAAAGTTGACCATCAATTACACCAGCTTTATAATCAATACTTACTAATACTTCACCGTCTTCATTATATTCAAGATGTTTTCCATCTCTGATTCTCCTTTTATAATTAGAGTAACTCGTTTCCTCTGCAATTTGTCCCGATAGAAAGTAGGTTGTTCGCACTGTTTTTTCAGATTCAGTGTTGACAATACGGTAGTAAACAGCAAATTCTTTATCTATTATTTCATTTTTATTTACATTTAAATATATTGTATCCTGGTCATTTCTTTTTTTGTTCTCCTGAGAATAAAGAGGAAAACAATAAATAAACAAAGCATAAAATATAAGTTTTTTCATGATATAGTGGGTTTATGAATGTCAACAGATATTTAACTTTAACCGGATATGACATCGTTTTAAAGTTATAAGAGCATTATTCTAAAAAGGCAAACAAACTAATATACAAACAAATAACAAGCAGCAAATAGCTACTTTACCAGCAATAGCTCACGTGACATACCATGTTGACATTTTACTGTCAGGACAGTCATTTCATCTGAAACATTTTTTA
>JAYFPP010000114.1:0-20302 GCA_034927635.1 Paludibacter sp. | reverse complement strand
GTGGCTCGCTTTTTTGTGGAGTTTTTAATTAATTCGTCTATGAAGTCGAATAAATTAGATACATTTGCAGTTGTTTGCTTATTTGCCAGTGTGGCATTAAGATTTTCTTTTAATAGCTGGGGTGTTGGAACAATATTGTCGTTTACAAGTTTTCTGTAAATGTTGTTTACCGTCGTTTCAATATTATTCAACATTGAATTGAATTCGGGGTATTCCGGAAAGGCTTTTGTTTCCTTGGCTCTCTGTTTTTCAGCGTTCCAAAACTTCGGATTAATCCTTTGCCCGAATGAATATTTTAATCTTTGGCTATTAAAATTGTAGAATAAGTAGATTAAAGTATCTCCTTTGCTATTGGGTTCTTTTAAGATGAACTTTGCTTGTGCCATAAATAGTATTTATTTTTGCACAAATATAAATATAAAATTTGGAACAGGGGACAAGTAAGGGGACGAAATAATTTGTTTTGGTGTAATTTGATGAAAGTGTGTGATATCAATAATGAGATATAAAATGCTGATTTGCAGTAATTATAGATAAAAATAAGCAAAGAACGATTAATTATCAAGTAGCCCCGCCGGGAATCGAACCCGAATTTAAAGTTTAGGAAACTTCCGTTCTATCCATTGAACTACAGGGCCAACAATAAAGTGATGCAAAAGTACAATTTTTATGGGAAAATCCAAAAATAAATTTTTTGTAGTCTGGGATGGAAAAGAGCCTGGCATATACACCTCATGGGAGGAGTGCAAAAAACAAATACATGGATACGGAAATGCTATCTATAAGGGCTTTGAAACGGAAGCTGCAGCCAAAGAGGCCTTTCTGTCTCCCTGCTGGGATTATATAGGTAAAAATGCAAAGGAGAAAAAGCCTGATGTTGAACTAATCGCTAAGTATGGAATGCCCAACTTTGACAGCTTGTCGGTGGACGCTGCCTGTAGTGGTAACCCGGGTGATATGGAATATCGCGGGGTATATACCAAAACCGGAGAACAGGTGTTTCATCAGGGACCTTTCCCTGAGGGGACTAATAACATCGGAGAATTTCTTGCTCTTGTACATGGCCTGGCACTGCTAAAACAAAAAAATCTTTCGATGCCGGTTTACACTGATAGTAAAACTGCCATGGCATGGGTGAGAAAAAAGAAAGCTAAAACTGAGCTTGAACGAACTGCCCGAAATGAGCATCTATTCGAATTGATTGCCCGAGCAGAAAAGTGGCTGACAGAAAACGAATACACTACTGAAATCCTGAAATGGCATACCGAAGCATGGGGAGAAATTCCGGCAGACTTTGGGAGAAAATGAGGGTGTCGGAATCAGAATTTACTGAATTAAAGAATTATCAGAATGGGTTTTTGAGTTGAAAATGAGTTTGTATTGTAAACTCAATGAACCAAAGTTAATGAGCAATCCTTTTTCGAAATTATAGGCAACAACATAATTCTTTGCTTGTGCTAAATGTACATTCTCAAGATTTACTAATGCCTTCAGTTCTACTACAACTTGATTCTCAATTACAAAATCAGCTCTTCGTGTGCCAACATTTATTCCTTCGTAGAAGATTGTCTGCTCAACTTCACGTTCAAAACTTAATCCAGCTCTCTTTAATTCAATGGCCAAACAACGTTGATATATAACTTCCTGAAATCCGTTGCCAAGTGTTTTATGCACTTTCATAGCACAGCCAATTACGCTGTACGTCAAATTATCTTTTTCCATAATTTAGGTTATAAAAATTCTATAAATTCTTTAATTCAGTAAATTCTGATTCTGACACTAGAGAAAATATCGCGGTACCGTGAACAGTCGGGTGAAGAATATATTGAAATAGATAAAAATTTTCAGATATTGTGCTCTTCCGGAATCAATAAACCTTATATCATAGTTCAGTTCAGTATGAATTTCACGGGTAGTAAACCCTGTTTTTATCATTCTGTTAATGAGCGTTTTCAATCGCTTAAACTCAATTGCCCGTAAATTATTTTTCATGTCTTCGGGAATATTTCTCCCCATCAATGGTAAATGGTCTTCCCATTTCCGGTATACTCTGATAAGGTTTTTGTAGTAGTTTTTATCCGGTTTGCCTCTTGACAGGTGTTCAAGGTTGATGTCGTAGACTACGTAATTCGTAAAACCGGCAACTGTTGCTTGCAGCGATATGTCAAAATCATAACCATGAAAACCGCCCAAATTCTCGTCAAACCGTATTTTTTCCATCAGGTCCCGCCTCATGGCAAGCATTACACCATCAAGAACAATCGCGGAACGTCTGGTACCGTCATAGTTATGTGGGAGACGGAACAATTTAGTTGGTTTTTTACCAGTTCTGTCCGATTGAGTAATATTAATGTTTACTACTCCTGCCGACCAGGAAGATGGAACGCGTATAATCATATCTCCGCCGGCCAGGCCGATGATTCCGGTTTGCTGGTCCTGCAGGTGGGTTATCAGTTTTGCTCCCCAATCAGATGAATGGAATAGTATATCGTCGTGAATGAAGCAGAGATAGGGATATTTACTTTTTGCATATCCTTCGTTATAAGCCGAAAAAATGGAGTATTTATTTTCAGAATTATCTATACTGATGATTTCGAAGGGCACCCCAATGGTTGAGGTGATATTTTCTACAAAAGCGGGGGATAAGGTGCTCGTTCTTGCGCAGATGATGACTGAAATCATAAATCGTGATTAAAAAGTTTTGTTAATCCGTTTTTGCATATAAACTCCCTGTTGGCTTGTTTTTTTGCCATCAGTTTCAGGTTCTCTTCCTGACTGGTCCAGCTTTCTTTGTGATATAGATGGTACTGAACTGCCATGTTTCTGACGGATTTCAGGGAGTATCCGGCTCCGCTGAAACGCCATGTCAAATCGGCATCTTCTCCAACTGCCGGCAATACATAATCCTCGTCAAATCCATTGATTGCCTCAATAGCTTTTTTTGAGAAAGACATATTACATCCTTTCAGGTGGTTTAACTTTCTCATTTTAGGTATCCATCCGAATATCCCGTCGGGAGAAATATAAATTCCTTCTTCAACGAAAGAAAGACCTTTTTCTTTGATAATCAGGTTTTTTGCAATAAGTGACTGTATTTCAGGCAAGATTGTTGGGTGGCAAAGGAGAGAAGCACTTATTTTTTCGTTCAATTTGACTCTTTTGCCAGCAAGGATAAGGTTTTCTCCCGCATTACGGACATGCATTTCGACAAAACAAGGATGCAATACACAATCACCATCAATAAAAATAAGCCACTCAGCATGGGCTGCACGTATAGCATTGTTTAGTGCTTTATTTTTCCTCCACCCCAGATCTTCCTGTGTCAGATGTTGGTAATCGTGCTTGAAGTTGTAGTTAGCAATGAAGTCACGCATTGATACATCTTCACCATCTTCGGTAATGATGATTTCAAAGCTGTTTTCGGTCTGGTAGTTCAGACTGTCCAGCACAGCTTTTAAAAATGTTATGTTTTTATACACAGAAATGATGAGAGATGCCTTGTACATTGTCAGCTAGGATTTTACAAAGAAGTTGATAAAACGTGAAGCCTCTCTGAAATAGCGGAGTTTTCCGCCAAGTTGTTGCTTGAAAAAATCGGCATGACGTTCATTAAGTTTGTCAATGATTTCTTTTTTCCATTTCCGGGCCATGACTCTTTTTGAGTTCTGTCTGATTCGGTAGTGAAGTCCGACAATAGGTAATTTGTGCACCTCTCCGCCATTTTTTAGTAATGAGATCCAAAAATCCCAGTCCTCACGCCCTCTCATTTCCTCGCAATATCCACCAGCTTTTTCCCAGTCTGATTTTCTGTACATTGAGCAGTTGTTCATGAGGTTTTTTCTGGCAAGTAATCTTAAACTGAAGGCTGGTAATTCCCATTCACCCTGTTTTTCTCCAAAAAAAACCGATCTGCTCACAACTAATTTTACGTTTTGCTGCTTTTCGAGCACTTCTGCGGCTTTTTCAAGATATTCTTTTCCAACCAGATCATCTGCATCCAGCGGGAGTATATATTTACCTGAAGCCATTCGTATGGCATGATTACGTGCCACGGATGCCCCCGAATTTTTTTGAATGAAAAACTTAATTCTCTCATCCTTTTCGGCAAAAGCCATTGCTACCTTTTGCGAGTCGTCAGTGGAACCGTCATCAACGATTACGATTTCGAAATTCTGTTGTGTGGAAACCAGAACAGATGAAATGGTTTCTGCCAGATATTTTTCCATGTTGTATACCGGAATGATGACTGAAACCAATGGCTGTTGCGGGTTAATATTTGTCATATATATTTGTTCAAAGTGTTATATCCTGTCCCGTTTCTGAGTGAATTTTCTCCAGTAATAAAGCAGGGGATTGGTATATTTTAATTTTTTCCAGGGGCGGCTGCTATGGGGCAGATGGATCACAGGCAAATTCGTCATCAGGTAATTATTGAACCCGAGAGCTTTGGATTGATGAGAAATAAACACGTCGTACCAGTTTTTCTCTGGGTTTAATTGGTTGAAATCATAACTTTTCAATAAATCATTGGTTAGTAAAGTGCAGCAGAAACTCAGCCTTTTATTAGTTGAGATAATCATTTGTCTGAATTTCTTTGCATACAGGTAGGGAAAATTAATTTCTCCTTTTTCATCAGTTGTAACTGCAGCAATCATCCCGGGCCTCGACTGTATTTCAACCTGATTGTAGATATTTTGTATGGTATTCTTTTTCACCATCACATCCGATTCTATTATTAAAAGGTGTGCATCTTCAGAGATAGCTTTTTTTTGTGCCGTTTGCAATACGAGCAAATAATTGGGTGAGGGGTGCGAAGTGATATCTTTGAGATTTATCAGTGTGAATCCCTTTTCTTCTGAGTAAGCCTGCAGTTGCTCAGTATTTTCTGTGCTGCTGAAATCATTGTATACAAACAACTCCACAGGGATTTCCATTTTGGAATCCATGATATGTTCGATGGTTTTCAACCCGGTTGTAAGTGCATCTTTAACAGGGCAGATAATATGTAGTTTCGACATGAAAGCGCTATTTTATTAATTTTTTGATGTAAGGAATCTTACTCAGAGGCAGATCTTTTTTGATGATGTAGGTTACAAAGATAATCAACAGCACTGTTTTTAACAGCATGTTCAGAACAAAATACGGGGTGTTAATCCATAAGCTAATTAAGAATAAGCCCAGTGCCAGTGCAGTATATGTGCCGATTGCCTTCAGGTTGTACTGTATCGGCATATGTTTCTGACCATAAAAATAAGATATCAGCATCATTACGAAATAGCAGGCAAAAGCAGCCCAGGCGGAAGCTATGTAACTATAAACCGGTACAAAGATTATGTTAACTGCCAGTGTGATAATGACACCCACAACCGAGAACCACGCTCCGTACATTGTCTTGTCGCTCAATTTGTACCACAACGACAGGTTGAAGAAAATACCCTGAAAAATATAGGAAAATAGTACGATTGGAATTACTCTGAGTCCGCCCCAATAGTCGCTCCGGATAAGAAATTTAAACACATCAAGATAGAATACCATGCCCAGGAAAATCAGCAACGAAAAGATGATAAAGAATTTCATGGCATCAGCATAGGCAGCTTTGCTGTTTTTATCTTTATGCTGAGCGAAAATGAAAGGTTCGTATGCATAGCGGAAAGCCTGCGTAAACATCATCATGACCATCGAAATTTTAAAGCAGGCGGAATATATGCCCAGTTCTGACTTTGCAAGTTCCGGATTTGCAATCAGGTATGGAAAAATAATTTTATCGACTGTTTGATTCATGATGCCCGCGACACCCAGTACCAGCAGTGGTAAAGAGTAACGGAGTATTTGCTTGAGCAATGGGAAATCGAACCTGAATTCAGCCTTGAATACATCAGGTAATAAAGCAAGTGTGACAACCACAGTTTGAATGACGTTGGCAATAAATACATAACCGACGCCGTAATCGGGAACATAAAACCAGTCAATCAGGCCCGGTGCTTTCTTCATCAGCCACGGGCAAACGACCAGAAAGAAGATGTTAAAGAGGATATTGGTGAAAATCATCAATAATTTCAGCGCAGCAAATTTAATCGGGCGACTTTTAAACCTCAGGTAGGCGAAAGGAATAGCTCCGAAGGCATCCATCGCCACAACGGCTCCCAACATTGCGATGTATTCAGGATGAGAGGAATAACCAAGGATGTCAGCAATCGGCTGAGCAAAAATGATGCATATGACAGCGAATATCAGCGAGGTAAATCCAACCGAGATAAGGGTATTTCCATAGACCTTATCAGCAATTTCTTTGTTTTTGTTGGCAAAACGGAAAAAGCCTGTCTCCATTCCGTAAGTGAGGATGACAAGCAATAAAGCCGTCCATGCATACAGATTGGCCACCACCCCGTAATCGGCCGAGCCGGTCAGCACATAGGTGTAAAGCGGAACAAGTAACCAGTTGAGGAATTTCCCCAGGATGCTGCTTACTCCGTAGATGGCGGTTTCTTTCGCCAGTGTTTGCATTTGTTTTTGCGCCATTTTTTGATGATCTTAAACGAAACCTTTTTGTTTTTTTAATTGCTCATAAGCTTCATTGACCGATCGGAATTTCTCGGTAGCAGATTTTTTGATGTCGTCTCCAAGGTTGGCGACTTTATCAGGATGATATTTCATGGCCATTCTGCGATAGGCCTTTTTGATGTCCTCAACTGAAGCTGTCGGTTCAATTTCTAATGTTTTATAAGCCCAATTTTGGTCGATATTCTTTACATAAGGGGCTTTTAGTGATTGAAAATCGGCGCTACTGATATTGAATGTGTTTGAGATTCGTTGAATGACGTTAAGTTCGGGCACATTAACATCGCCATCAGCATAAGCAATGTCGAAAAGCAGACGTATGAGTTGAAGTTTGGCGGAATAATTCATGTAGAGATTGATTTGAGAAGCAACCTCCACTTCATTAATAGGTTGATCGAGTAACTTTTTGAGCATCTGAAGAGCGTCCAGTGCTCCTTCTTCTCCGAAATTAGCTACCAGAAATCTTTTTACGACATCGAGTTCTTTTTTCTGAACATTGCCGTCGGCTTTCATAACGCAAGCCATCATTACCAACAGACTGGCCTTAAAATCAGCTTCTGTTGTCCGTCGACTGTACGATTGCCCGGTTTGAACTTTTTCGGCGCTACCAAATAAAGAACCGAGAGCGAAGCCTACGATAGCCCCAATCGGTCCGCCAACTGCCCAACCAAGTCCGCCACCTATCCATTTTGCAAAATTTCCCATATTATATTATCAAAAAAAGTAAAAAGAAAATTATATTGTCATCTCACCGCATATACTGATACCAAGGCGTTGTTTTACCTCCTCCGGTGAATTATATTCACCCAACAGGTACATCAATTTTGTTACCAATGCCTCGGTTGTGCAATCATACGCGCTGATTACTCCGGCATTCAGCAGGTTGATGCTGGTTTCGTATCTGCCCATCTCCACAGTTCCTGTACTACACTGCGATTTGTTTACAATGATGACACCGCTGTCAATGGCAGTTTTCAGGGCATCGTACAGCCATTCATGTCTGGGGGCGTTGCCGGCTCCGAAACTTTCAAGAACAACAGCCCTTAATCCGTTTATTCCCAATATGGAACGTACAACCTTTTCCGAAATTCCGGGAAATAGTTTTAGTACGGCAATATTAGGATTCGTATTTAGTCTTAATTTTAGTTTTGCATTGGGCTCAGGGTAATGTATATAGCTTCTGAAATACTTGATATGCACCCCTGCCTTTGCAAGCGGAGGATAATTGTAGGAGTTGAAAGCGTTGAAATGCTCAGCATTCTTTTTTGTAGTACGGTTTCCTCTGAAAAGGGTGTCTTCAAAAAAAATACAGACTTCCGGAACGATAGCCGCGCCGTGTTCCTTTGCTGCTGCAATTTCAATGGCTGTCAACAGATTTTCCTTGGCATCCGACCGCATCATGCCGATAGGCAATTGCGCTCCGGTAAAAATAACCGGTTTTGATAAGTTTTCCAGCATAAAACTCATTGCAGAAGCAGAATAAGCCATGGTATCAGTACCGTGCAAAACAACAAATCCGTCAAACTCATTGTAGTTTTCTTCAATACACAGTGCAATTTTCTCCCAAATTACCGGATGGACATCCGAAGAGTCAATAAGAGGTAGAAACGGTACGCTTTTTATCTTAATTCCTGTTTGTTTAATTTCAGGCATCAATTCCTGCAGTCGCTCAAAATTAATGGGTCTCAATGCCCCGGTCGACGGATCTTCCGACATGGAGATGGTCCCTCCCGTAAAAATCAAAAGTACAGCACTTTGTTTTTCCACAATGGTTGTTTTTGAAAAATTATACAAAGATAATGGAAAAATATCACCCGAAAAGCAGGGTACTTGCTAAATCAGTTTTTTTTCAGAAAATAAGATACGAATTAGATTCTTAAGTGAACTATGCTTATTTTTGCAATGTAGGATTTTGAAAATTAAATAAATGAGAAGAACTATTATCATCATATTGAGTGGATTGTTTTTTGTTCAGTTGATTTTTGCAGAAAACCGTCTGAAAGACTCTGTGCAACTTGAAGAATTGGTTGTAACCGGTGCGAAATTTGAAACATCACGAAAACTGATTCCTTTTTCTGTGTCACAGATAAGTGCGCAAAACATACAGCAAAGCGGTCATTATAACGTGCTGCAGACTCTGAGTGCTTATGTTCCGGGAATTTTTATAACTGAAAGAAATATTCTGGGTTTCGGTGTGGCAACCGGAGGATCCGGGGCCATAAATGTCAGGGGAGTGGGAAGTGCGCCCAATACGCAGGTGTTGGTGCTAATCGACGGTCACCCTCAGTATCAGGGTATTTTCGGTCACCCGCTGCCGGATGCATATGTGGCATCGGATGTTGAGAAGGTCGAAATCATCCGTGGTCCCGCATCTGTGTTGTATGGATCTAATGCTATGGCGGGAGCGATTAATATTATTACTAAAAAACAGGAAAAGGAAGGATTGTCAGCATCTGTCAATGCTGTTTATGGTTCCTATAACACACAGAAATATGCAGGAACCATAGGCTTTAAAAAAGATAAATTTAATCTTTTTGCTTCTGTAAATCATGGAAGAACAGACGGTACGCGTGAAAACACTGACTTCCGGATTACTAATGGATACCTGAAAGGCGGATATGATTTTAATAAAAACTGGAAAATAAGTGCCGATGTGAGCCTTGCGCAATATAATGCCAACGATAATGGTCCTGTTCATTCGCCCTTTCCTTTTAATATTGATGTTTTGCGTGGTAAAACTTCCTTGTCGGTTGAGAATAAATACGGGAAAATAGAGGGTGCATTTAAACTGTATCATAATTTTGGTGAGCATGTGCTTTCAGACGGATTTGTTTCTTCTGACAGGAATTCCGGATTGATGCTTTATCAGACTTATCATCTTTTTAGTAATACTAATATTACTGCCGGATTTGATGCAAAACAACTTGGCGGAATTGCAAGAAATCCGGAAGCTGTTCCCCCGATTGAAATGAATAAAACGGTAAATGAACTAGCTGGATATGCTTTTCTCCATCAGAAATTACTGGAAATTGTTGATTTGAATGCCGGTTTACGATTGGAGCACAATTCCGTTTTTGGAAGTGAGTGGGTTCCCATGGCCGGTCTGTCGGCTCGTGTCAGCGCAAACTCTAACCTGAAAGCGTCTGTTTCAAAAGGATTCAGAAGTCCAACCATCATGGAGTTGTTTCTCTATGCACCCAATCCTGAATTAAAACCTGAAAAAATGATGAATTATGAAATTGGTTGGCTACAATCATTTTTTGATAATAAGTTGAATACAGAGCTAACAGCTTTTCTTTCAAAAGGAGAAAATATGATTCAGGTAGTAGGTATGCCTTATCCTAAAAGGCAAAATATTGGGACGTTCCGTAATCGGGGAATTGAGTTTGCTGCAAGATATAGCTTTAACAATCAACTTTATATCCATGCCAATTATACTTTCCTTGATATGGAAAAAGTAGTTGTTGCGGCTCCGCGTCAGCAATTAAACTTAGGGGTAAATTATCATTATAAAATTTTCAACATCAACTTGTCAGCCCGGCATATTAATAAATTGTATGCATCGGTCAACCAGGAGCGCATTCAGAACTTTACCTTGCTGAATGCCCGCATTTCAGCGAAACCATATAAAAATATCGAAGTATTTATTGCCGGTCATAACTTGTTGAATGAGACTTACGAAATCAATTATGGTTATCCAATGCCCGGAATCAATTTTCACGGAGGGCTGAATGTGAGTTTCTAAATATTAGTTCAGGGGATATTTTTTAATTTTGCAAAAACTTAAGTATCATGCAAAGAATTTTTCTTGTGGGTTATATGGGTTCGGGTAAAACCACCATGGGTAAGTTGTTAGCGCAGCAACTTGGATTGAGTTTTCTCGATCTGGATGCTTATATCGAAAGTAAGTTCCACCGCACCATTGCACAGATATTTGAACAGGAGGGTGAAGCAGGTTTTCGACTGATTGAAAAAAAATATTTGCACGAAGTCGCCGATTTTGAAGATATTGTGATAGCAACAGGTGGCGGTGCACCCTGTTTTTTCGACAACATGACTTACATGAATGAACATGGAATTACCGTTTATCTGAAAATGTCGGTTGATGAGTTGGTAACAAGACTATCAATTTCAAAAGCCGGAGTACGTCCGTTAATTTCAAATAAGAAGACTACAGAGCTACGGCAATTTGTTGCAGAAGGTCTGTCAAACAGAGAGGGATTTTATAGCTGTGCAAAACATATAATCTCAGGGAACGACGACGAAATTATCCAACAGATAAAAGATTTCAAACCCTGAGTAAACCGGCAAACATTCAATTTGTTAATCGTAAATGAATAAATTCTTCTTCGGTTCACCCCTTTTATGTTGATAACTTTTTATTGAGTCAGCCCCTTTATTTTAATCAAAAGTAGCTATCTTTAACAGCCAAAATTTACCTTTTGCGCTGTTTTTTTAATCTCCTTTATGCCATTCAATTATATGAAATCATTTGTTCATCTTCATGTCCATTCTTATTACTCCATTCTCGACGGGATGTCCTCTATCCCGGGATTAGTGGATAAGGCGGTTGAAAGCGGAATGAGTGCTGTAGCATTGACTGACCACGGCAATATGTTTGGTATCAAGGAGTTCTTTAACTATGTCAGAAAGAAGAACAGTAAAGTTAATCACGAAATTGCTGAACTTACAAAATCACTTCACAAAGAAGATCTTCCGGAAGAAGAAAAAATTGTCCTGACACAACAGATTGAGGCCACCCGACAAAAGTTGTTCAAACCGATTCTCGGTTGCGAAGCATATGTTGCCCGCCGAAGTCGTTTCTCAAAAGATAAAGACAATCATGAAGATAGAAGCGGATACCATCTTGTTTTGCTTGCCAAAAATAAAACAGGTTACCGGAATCTCTGTAAACTAGTCTCTCTGGGCTGGATGGACGGTTTCTATTATCGTCCCAGGATTGACCATGAGATTCTGGAAAAATACAGCGAAGGAATTATAGCCAGCTCTGCTTGTCTGGGAGGTGAAATCCATAAAAAAGTAGAAAGAGGTGATCTTGCGGGGGCTGAGGAATCAGTGATGTGGTACAAAAAAGTTTTTGGTGATGATTTTTATCTGGAATTACAGCTTCACGAAACCGATAAACCCAATGCTGATAGCACCGTTTATGAGAAACAGTTTCGTCAGAATGCTGAATTGATAAAACTTGCCAGAAAGACCAATACAAAACTCGTTGCCACTAATGATGTACACTTCGTGGAGGAAGAACACGGGGAAGGTCATGAACGTTTGATTTGTCTGAGTACCGGAAAAGATCTGGATGATCCGAGCCGAATGCGCTATACGAAACAGGAATACCTGAAGTCGCCGGAACAAATGTGGGAAATTTTTAAGGATATCCCGGAAGCACTTGAAAATACAGTAGAAATTGCCGGTAAAGTAGAGTTTTACGATATCGATTCTGCTCCGATGATGCCTGTTTTTCCGATTCCGGAATCCTTTGGAACGGAAGAAGCCTATCGGCAAAAGTACTCGGAAGCCGACCTGAAAAAAGAGTTTGGCAAAGGTTTTCACCAATTGGGTGGATACAATAAAATTATCAGGGTAAAACTGGAAGCTGATTATTTGCGTGAACTGACCCTTGAAGGGGCACGTGTACGATATGGAGAGGTGCTGAATGAGGAAACTGCTGAACGCATTGATTTTGAACTGAACGTTATGAAAACGATGGGATTCCCGGGTTATTTCCTTATTGTTCAGGACTTTATAAACGCCGCACGACGAATGGGAGTTTCGGTAGGTCCCGGACGTGGCTCTGCAGCCGGCTCTGTTGTTGCCTACTGTTTGCGCATTACCGATATTGACCCGCTGAAATACGACTTACTTTTTGAACGTTTTCTGAATCCCGACCGTATCTCTATGCCCGATATCGATATTGATTTCGACGATGACGGACGTGGGCAGGTTTTACGCTGGGTGACTGAAAAATATGGAAAAGAAAGGGTTGCCCACATCATTACTTATGGTACCATGGCTACCAAATCGTCCATAAAGGATGTGGCGAGGGTGCAACGCTTACCTTTGTCGGAAGCGGATCGACTCACTAAGCTGATCCCTGACAGATTCCCTGAAGATGCCAGTGGTAAAGCTCCAAAAGTGAATCTTGCTAATTGTTTGAAACTCGTTCCTGAATTACAGGCGGCAAGAAACTCCTACGATCAGAACCTGTCGAGTACGCTGCGTTATGCCGAAATGCTTGAAGGGACGGTACGGCAGACGGGTGTGCATGCCTGCGGTGTAATTATCGGGGCTGATGATCTTACGAATCTGGTTCCATTGAGTACGGCCAATGATAAGGAAACTAACGAGGAAATGCTGGTTACCCAGTACGAAGGCTCTGTAATTGAAGAGATAGGGCTGATAAAAATGGACTTCCTCGGGCTGAAAACTTTATCGATTATCAAGGAAGCGCTTTCGAATATTAAAAAATCCAAAGGGGTCGAAATCGATATTGATACAATACCGATTGATGATACAAAAACATATGAACTTTTCAGTAAAGGGCTAACCGTTGGAACTTTTCAGTTTGAATCGCACGGGATGCAGAAGTATCTTAAAGAATTGCAACCCACCCAGTTTGAGGACCTTATCGCGATGAACGCGCTTTATCGCCCGGGCCCCATGCAATATATTCCACAGTTTATCAACAGAAAACACGGTCGCGAAACTATTGAATATCCTTTCCCGCAGATGGAGGCGCGTTTGAAAGATACTTACGGTATTACGGTTTATCAGGAGCAGGTCATGTTACTGAGCCGCGATTTGGCCGGCTTTACCCGTGGACAGTCCGATGAGCTTCGTAAAGCCATGGGGAAAAAGCTTGTCGATAAGATGGCTGCTCTGAAGGTGAAGTTTATGGAGGGCTGTAATAAAAACGGCTTCGGACCAAAGGAAAAACTCGAACAAATCTGGGCTGATTGGGCTGAGTTTGCTAAATATGCTTTCAATAAATCTCATGCGACCTGCTATTCCTGGATTGCTTATCAGACAGCTTTTCTGAAAGCACATTATCCGGCAGAATTTATGGCAGCCAACTTAACCCGCAACAAGGATGATATTGGTGAAGTGGGTAAGTTCATGGACGAATGCCGTAACCTCGGGATGAATGTGCTGGGTCCGGATGTCAATGAGAGTGATCTTACTTTTACGGTTAATGACCAGGGCAATATCCGTTTTGGTCTCGGTGGAATCAAAGGAGTAGGTGAAGGTGCTGTGGAAGCAATTGTTGAGGAAAGAAAAAAGAATGGCAAATTTAAAGGTATATTTGACTTTATTGAAAGAGTCAACCTGACTTCCTGTAATAAAAAGGCGCTTGAAAGTCTGGTGCTGGCAGGAGCTTTCGATGGCTTCAATGATATTAAAAGAGAACAGTTTTTTATAGAAAATACAAAAGGAGAGGTTGTTATTGAGAGTATTATCCGTTATGGTAATAAATTTCAGACGGACAATGCCCTGAACCGCAATTCTCTTTTCGGAGGACTGGATACGGTTGAGATTGTAAAGCCAGAAGTACCCTATGCGCCCGACTGGTCGCCACTTGAAAAACTGAATAAGGAACGTGAATATATCGGCATGTATTTGTCAGCTCATCCGCTTGATGAGTACGAATTCGAAATTAATCACGTCTGCAACACGAAAACCTCGGATTTGAAGGATCTACCCCCTTTGATGGGAAAACATCTGCGTATAGGTGGTATGGTTACCGGTATTCGCCATGGAACTTCAAAGGCCGGTAATCCATTCGGGATATTTACGCTCGAAGATTACGAAGGAGCTTTTGATTTTGCACTGTTTGGAAATAATTATATTGAATTCGGCAAATATATGATCAAGGATCTGTACCTGCTGATTCACGCGACAGTCCAGGAGAGAGGAGCTGATTATAAATACCGGAAACCCTCAAATCCCAATGAACCGGTAGTTCCGGAAATAAAGATTCAGAAAATTGAGGTGTTGAATGAAGTAAAGGATAAATTGGTGAATACCTTGATTGTCACGATGCCTCTGGATCAGTTGGACGATGAATTTGCTGTGGATATGACAGATATGGTTATTCAGAACAAAGGAAATGTTAACATCTATTTCAATGTGATTGATCAATTGACACAGAACAAGGTAAAGCTCTTTGCGCGTCAGTGCCGGGTGAAGATTAATAAGGATTTCTATAAAATGCTCAGTAAATATAAGGATGAAGGGAAAATTGATTTTCAGATTTCCTGACTTGACTCATAGAATTTCTCAATAGAGCTATCATGCAATTCAATGGCATTTTATTTTCACATTATAAGATTTTACATTAGTTTTGCACCAGATAAGAAATGAACATCAAAAAATAAATATTATGGCTTTAGAATTTACAGATGAAAACATCAAAGATGTAATAAATAGCGGAAAACCAGTTGTAATTGATTTTTGGGCTGAATGGTGCGGACCTTGCCGTATGGTTGGACCAAGCATTGAAGAGCTTTCGAAAGAATTTGAAGGTCAGGTGCAAATTGGTAAAATGAATGTGGATGACAATGTTGATACTCCTAATGAGTTTGGCATCCGTAACATACCAACCATTCTTTTCTTTAAAAATGGTCAGGTGGTTGATAAGCAAATTGGTGCTGCGCCAAAAGCTGCTATTGCGGCTAAAGTTCAGGCCCTGCTATCATAATTTAAGATAAAAATCTTTTGCCAGTTGCGTAAAAGCATCGGAATAGCAGTGACGCTGTGGGGTTTCTATTTCCAGATGTGAAATGAATGTTTCCCTTTCAGCAAATCCAAATTCCAGCAGAAGCCTTTTAGCCTCTGTCCCGGGTTTTGGATGAACATAAATACATTGATAACAGAAAAGACTGAAACTTTCTGCATACTTCACACATTGCAAACCTTCAGTTACGGGGAGAATAAGACATATTCTTCCCGTTTTATTTAATATTTCTGTAGCATGTTGAAGTAATTCTTCATGACTGATTGTGTCGGTGTGCCGGGCTTTTGATCTTGAAGGGTCAGGAGCTTTCAGTGAATTCGTAAAGTAGGGTGGATTTGAGACAATCAAATCGTATTTTTTTTTACAATCGGGTGCAAAATCCTGCAATGATATATTTTGTACGCTTAATCTTTCGCTCCAGGGGGAATGGTCGCGGTTGATTTTTGCCTGTTGTACTGCTCCTTTATCAATGTCAATAGCATCTATCTGAGCCTGAGCGGCTTTTTGCGCAAGCATCAGGGCAATAAGTCCGCTACCTGTTCCCACATCCAGTATGTCATGTGTGGATGTATCCACCGGTGACCATGCTCCCAGCAGAACACCATCTATGCCTACTTTCATGGCACATAAATCGTGAAAAACGGTAAACTGTTTAAATTGGAAATAGGGATTCGGCATGCTTATCTCCTTTGTGACCTGTCATTGTTGCCCGAATTGTTCGAAGGAGGCCTTGTTGTTGTAGTTCCTCGCGTCGGTACCTGATTGTTATTCCTTACTGAGGGGTTAACCTGTATGTTTCGGTTGGATGAAGGTGCAACTGTACGGGTGTTTGTGTTAGGAGTTTGTTGTCTCACTGCGGGCGTCCTGTTTTGAAGATTCTCCCTGTTAACCCGGGGTGTAACAGCTTCACTGCGTCGTTCACTTGCAGGTTGTGTGCGTTGCTGTGGGGTCGTCGTACGATTGTTGATGCTGCCATCTACCGGATACCTTTCATAACGCCTGTCCTGTAATCGGTTGTATTGGTCGGGTGTAAGTACCTGTCGTATCTCTGAATTTTTGTTTCTCGATCGTTCAAGGGCTTTACTTCTTGAATTGGATACTTGCCTTTCACGGGCATGTTTTAGATTGATTTCATAAATTGATTGTAACTGATCGTTGTTAAGATTCAGTTCCTTTTGCATTTTTTGGGTTTGTAATGCTGCTTCCTGCTCCGGTGTACGAACGGGGGCAGGAGCAGGTTCCTGTGTAGTTCCCAAAGTGATGAAAATACAGGAAAATATGACCAAAAATGTGAGATAAAACCTCATACTTCAAAAAATAAAAATGCAGTCTTCAAATGCATCAATCTTTATGCCAGAAATGAAGTAGCGCAAATTATTTGTTAAAATTACGCAGTTTAATATTGGTAAGTACTTTCTTTGTATGCAAAGAGAAATCTCCTGAAAGCATCCATCCAAAGTATCCTGTGTCATTTTTCAATACATCGGTTACTTTCTGACCTTTATACTTTCCGAAATTGAATATTTCTTCGCCTTTGTCATTGTAAATAAACTTCCCGGCAAAATCCACATTGTTGTTTTGCGTAGTGTATTTCGACAAAAATTCAACGTCATTATTTAAATCAGGATATTTTTCCAGTTGCGATTGCAGTATTTCATATGTAGCCATTGTGTCTACACTGGCGTCGTGTGCACCTTCCAGGTCTTTATCACAATAGAATTTATAGGCAGCCGATAAAGTACGTTGTTCTTTCTTGTGAAAGATAACCTGTACATCCACAAATTTCCTTCTCGATAAATCAATATCCGCTTCGGCGCGCAGGAATTCTTCGGCTAATAGAGGAATGTCAAACCTGTTGGAGTTATAACCAGCTAAATCGCAACCTTCAAAATCCTTCACAATTTCATTGACAACTTGTTTGAAAGTGGGACAATCGGCAACCGCTTCATTGGTAATCTTATGAATAGCTGTAGCCTCAGGAGGAATCGGCATTTCAGGGTTTATCAGCATGCATTTTGATTCTTCTTTTCCATTAGGAGATACTTTGTGATAAGCAATCTGTACGATACGGTCGCTGACAATATTAATACCGGTTGTTTCAAGGTCAAAAAATATTATCGGATTTTTTAAATTGAGTTTCATGGGCTTTTTTATGAAAAGAAAAGCAGAAAAACGTGTTGTATCCGTTTTTCTGCCCTAAAATTATTTTATTGAATATTAGTCATTTAGAAGCATTGGCATCAAAAGCATCAGGATGTCTTCATTCTCTTCGTTCTCAAAAGGAAGAATAATTCCTGCACGGGATGGATCTGTTAATTCCAACACCACATCTGAAGCACCTATATTACTTAATATCTCAATCAAAAATGCAGATTTAAAGCCTATTTTAATTGAGTCGTCAGCATATTGACAATTGATTGTTTCTTCAGCTGAGATAGAAAAATCAATATCCTGAGCAGAGATGGCAATCTTGTTATCGGCAATGTGCAACTTTACAAGATTACTTGCCTGATTGGAGAATACTGATACGCGTTTCAGGGCGTTTAAAAGCGATGCTCTGTCAACGATTACTTTGTAGGGATTCTCCTTTGGTATTACCCCGTTATAGTTTGGATACCTTCCTTCCACCTGACGACAAATCATGGTGTAGTTGGAGAGTTTGAAATAAGCGTTTTTGCTGTCGAACTTAATTTCCACATCTCCGCTTTCTTTCGGAAGAATGTTCTTCAGCATATTGGCAGGTTTCTTTGGGAGAATGAAGCTTGTTTTATCTTCCTCTTCACCCAATGAAACCGATGTGTAGTTTGTTTTGTAACGAACCAGCTTGTGAGCATCGGTAGCCACCAGCGTTAAGCCGTCTTTAAAAATATCGAAATATATCCCGTTCATCACCGGACGTAATTCATCGTCGGCCGTGCAGAACAATGTTTTGGAAATGCCGGCTGCCAGCGTTGAAACAGGCAAACTCATATGTTTTGCATCAGCCTGTAACTCAGGTAAACGGGGATATTCATCGCCATTTTGACCAATAAAATTGTAGTTACCATTGGCAGAAGTAATTACCATCGCCAGATTGGAATCATTTACCTGAAAACTCAGGGGTTGTTCCGAAAATTCGCGCAGGGTATCCAGGAGCAAACGTGACGAAACAGCTACTTTTCCTGCACCTTCCACTTCTTCCACTTCCATTGACGTGATGAGAGTTGTCTCAGTGTCGGAGGCTGTCATTGTTAATAAATTGCCTTCGAGGTTCAATAAAAAATTATCCAGAATCTGTAGTGAATTTTTACTGTTGATAACACGGCTGATTGCCTGTAGATGACTCAGTAATACCGTGCTGGATGCTTTGAATTTCATATGATTGAATGTTTATCAGGTTGCTGTATAATAACAGCAAATGTAAGGAATTTTTTTTAATATTTTAAAATGATGCGGACAATATTTACCATTTGTTCTCAACAGTGGATTTATCTTATTTAAATGAATGTACTAATCCTGAAAGTTAAAATGAAATCATGAGGGTAAAAGAATATGGAATTTCAACAGCTATGATTGTTTATTAGAAATATTGTTATACTTTTGTTTCGTAAAATTACGAAATGATTTTATTAATAAATATCGAACATGCATTATTCAGAAGACCAGAAGAAATTAGCCAGATATGCCAAAGCATTATCGAATCCCAACAGGGTATTTATTCTGGATTTTCTGGCAAGCAACCTTGATAAATGTTGTTATAGCGGCGATATGATTGATGATTTACCCATTGCCCGCTCAACTTTGTCGGAACACCTGAAGGCGCTCAAGAGAGCCGGACTGATTCAGGGAGAAATTAAACCACCATTCATCAAATATTGTATTAACCGTGAAAACTGGGAAGAGGCAAAGTTGATGTTGGCAGAATTTTTTAAGAGATAATTAAAATTTTTTATATACATATTTCGTTCTTTTACGAAATGAAAAACAATAACATATGGAAATTAAAGTATTGGGTACCGGTTGCCCGAAATGTAAAACACTTGAAAAGAACACCCGCGATGCAGTTGTGGGATTAGGAATTGATGCAACGATAAGCAAAGTGGAAGATATTGTTGATATCATGTCGTATGGAATCATGTCGACCCCGGCACTGGTAATCAACGGAAAAGTAGCTGTGAAAGGCAGGGTACCCTCGACTGACGAGATCAAAGAACTTTTATCAAACAATTAAATCAATAAATCTACACATATTATGAAACGATTATTAAGTATTTCCGTCTTCATGTTGTTGGTAACAACCATGTTTGCAACAGCAAAAGTTGAAATCTATTATTTTCACTACACTCGTCGCTGTGTTACCTGTCAGGCGGTGGAAACCGAGTCGCAGAAAGCAATAGCCGGTCTTTATGCAAAAGAAATTAAAGAAGGCAAAGTTAAATTTATTGGTGTGAATCTGGATGAAAAAGATAGTGAGGTGCTGGCAAAGAAATGTAAAGCTGAAGGCCAGGCTTTATTGGTTATTGGGGGAAATAAACGTATTGACCTGACAGATAAAGGGTTTATGTATGCCCGCAGCAAACCGGAAGTATTGAAAGCTGAGTTAAAGAAGGCTATCGATCCGCTTTTAAAATAAAACGGGATGGAAATTTTGCATAATATTCTTGAAAACTCTCAGTATTCATTCCTGACAGCCATAGTATTAGGTCTGATGACGGCCATCAGTCCCTGCCCTTTAGCGACCAATATTTCGGCAATCGGTTTTATCAGTCGTGATATTGAAAACCGGAAAAAGGTTTTTATGATGGGTTTGGTATATACCCTGGGCCGAGCAATTAGCTATACTACTTTGGCACTGGTGATATATCTGGGTGCCGGCAAAATGAATGTTTCAATGCTGTTTCAGGGATGGGGAGAGAAATTGTTAGGACCGCTGATGATTCTTATCGGTTTATTCATGCTTGATATTATCAGGATAAAATTTCCTGGATTATCGGGCCTTACTGATAAAAT
>JAYFPP010000158.1:0-4142 GCA_034927635.1 Paludibacter sp. | reverse complement strand
GGCTCATAATGCTGCACATTTTCCCTTACAGGCTCCTCAGGAAGATATTAACAAATGGCGCGGAAAATTCAAAAAAGGGTGGGATGCCTTACGAATAGAAAAATACAAACGCCAAATGGAAATGAATCTGTTTGGAAAAACCTTCCCTTTAACCCCGAGAAATCCTAAAATTCCTTTATGGAATAGTCTCAGTCAGGAACAACAAGACAAATCGGATCATATTATGGCAATATATGCTGCTGTAATCGACCGTCTGGATCAAAGTATCGGACGACTTGTCAATGAATTAAAAGCAAAAGGTGTTTACGACAACACTTTTATCATTTTGCTCTCTGATAACGGGGGTAATGCTGAAGGTGGAACATTAGGCACTTATACCGGAACAAATCCCGGCGATTATGCCTCCGATATCTGGATAGGACATGCATGGGCAGAACTGTCGAACACTCCTTTCTATCTATATAAGCATCATACCCACGAGGGTGGTATTGCTACTTCCTGTATTATCAGCTACCCGGCATTAATCCCTGAACAATTAAACGGTACTATTTCGCAGCAAGTGATTCATATTCTTGATGTTATGCCCACAATGCTTGAATTAAGCGGCGCTTCCTATCCAAAAACATATAAGGGAATTACAATTACCCCTTACGAAGGTGTAAGTATGTTGCCCGTGTTGTCGGGCAATGACCTCAACAGACAAAAACCAATATTCTGGGAACACGAGAATAATTATGCGCTTCGTGAAGGAAATTGGAAACTTGTTAAAGAAAAAGCTGAAACTGACTGGCAATTGTACAACCTTGATAAAGACAGGACTGAAATGCAAGATGTTAGCGGTTGCAATCCTGAAATTAAATCGTCCATGCTACAGAAATTAAATGAAATTAAGAATCGTGTTGGTGCTAAAGACCTGAGTTTCCCAGGTAATAACTGGATGTTTCCAACCAACAAATACTAAGATAAAATGAAACGTATAAATAATTTTTCATCACTAATCCTTGTGGTAATTTTCGGCACTTGTAATATCCTCCAGATAAGCGCTTCTGCTCCGCAAAAAATTACGCCATCTGGAATAAAAGTGATCTCTGATAATGAGGTAACAACCTATAACAATCAACATATAGTGGTTACCGGTGATGAACAAACCGGACAGAAATTATTTTTTATTGCCAACGACATATCGCATGGCGATGAATTATGGGTATCTGACGGAACATTGGCCGGAACTAAAGTGGTAAAAGATATCTATCCGGGGACCTACGGATCGGGAATAAAAAACCTCACTCCCTTTAACAATAAAGTGGTTTTTCATGCCAGAGGCGATGACAACTCGGGCTATGAACCCTGGATTTCAGACGGCACTGCATCGGGAACCTATATGATTAAAGATTTACATCCGGGCAAATCAAGACCTGCAATGTTCAGGCAAATCAACGAAAATCAGTTCATTTTTGCTGCCAGAGATTGTGATAGTGAAACAGCTGGAGCCATGGGGCAATATTGGTTATGGATTTCCGACGGAACTCCAAACGGAACTCAGTTACTCAGCCAGATAAGTGTTGGTGTCCCCGGAAGTATTGAGGAAAAGACCGGTTTACATTTGTTGAAATCTGGAAATAAAATATTTTTAAGAGCAAATGATAAACTGGAGTCCAAAGGATTTGAACTCTGGGCTACGGACGGTAGTTCCAATGGAACAAATCTGATAACGGACATTAACACAACACAAGGAAGTATTTCCGGCACGACACAATCCTCAAATGTTTCCTGGATGATAAATTGTAATGATCAGAAATTATTCTTTACCGCTGATGAATCCGGTGAAAGTGGGGTTCCCTGGTCAGTCAACTCCAACACACTGGAAACGAAAAGATTGGTAGCATCAGGTAAATACGGCACAAAAGCCTGTAATCCTTTTTTATTCGGGAATAAAGTATTCTATAGTGCTTTCTTAAATGATAATTCCGGAAATGAACTGTTTTTTTGGGATATGAATTCTGATGCGACAACTTTTCTGAAAGAAATCAATTCCGGTACTGCATCTTGCGGTTTCTCCGGCATGGGTGTTATCGGCGACAGGTTATTTTTCAGAGCTATCTCCGAAGGGAGCACACATCGTTTGTTTTATACCGACGGCAGTGCATCATTTACCTCACAATATCCTCATGCAACATCAATAGCCTTATCTGAAGATACAGAAGCAGAAGTGGAAGCAAATAGCTTGTTTTTTACAGGAATGAGCGGAATGTATCATTTAACTGATATTATGAGCTCTCCCATATTAGTTGATGCGGTACAACCCGGAGATAAAATTCACAGTCTTCGCAAGTTAAATGGCAAAATAATATATATAAAAAATAGTGAAAATGCAATTTATACGCTTAATGATACTCAGGTTCAGCAAAAGGCAATTTATGTAAATCCCGATGGAAATGACACCAATGACGGGCTGACTGAGTCCACCCCTTTCAAAACATTCGGAAAAGCTATTGAGAAAGTCAACAGCAGCAGTGGAGAGTTTACCGAACTTATTCTTACAGCAGGTACATACTTATTTTCAGGCGATGCTGCTGTATTGAGCAATCCATGTCCGAATCTTGTAATCAGAGGTGAATCTGCTAAAACAACTATCATTAAAAGGGAAGGAGAAGGCAGGATTATTAATACCACAGACGCATACTTAACCTCATCCAACAACTTAACAATTCGTGACCTGACTTTGAAAGATGCCACGGTTACCAACATGCAGGGAGCAGCAATATATTTCTCACGAACAGGAAATATGAACAGCAATCTAACACTTGAAAGGGTTGTTTTTGAAAACAATACCATAACTTCCGGAACTGGTACTTCCAACGGAGGAGCATTATTCTTCAACGGAAGTCAGCTTACGGTAACGGACTGCTATTTCAAAAACAATAAAGTGTTGAAAATCGGATCAAATAATCCACAAGGAGGTGCAGTAACCTTAGCAACAGTAGCATCAACAAACGGGCTTTTTGCCTCTTTTACCAATACTACCTTTGAGGGAAATGAAGCATATCTTTCAGGAGGAGCTGTTTTCTTTAACAATGTGGGGACACGACTGGAAACTTCTCCCAACTCTTATGTAAACTTCGTAAACTGTACATTTCTCAACAATAAGGCAACAAATACCGGAACTACCGGTGGAGCTCTTAGTTTTACTTCAGGAGCTACGGCAACACTACATTTAATGAATTATAAATTAACAAATTGTACTTTTCTAAACAACAGTTCTGCCGGTACAAGCTCTAAAAGCACTATTACGCTGAATGGAAACAGATATGAAAGTGCTGTCCTGGTTAACAATTTGATTATACCGCTAAGTTCAGCTTCTTCAGGTGATATTTTAGCTACAAATCAAGCTACAAATGAAAAATTAAAAGGAAGCAATAATCTGATTGGAGGTACTATAAGTACTTCATTTATAAATAGTTCATTTTTTAGAGCAGACTCGGTAGCTAACAAAAATCTGGTCGGCTGGAGAGAAGATTTTAACATCAACCCGGCACTCACCGACAATTCAACGGAAACTGTATTTGCGGTTCCATTTCTTGCTATTAATCCCGGTTCAAAGGCCATCGATTTTGGTGTGAATAGTTATGACTCCCCCAATGTTGTTCCGGCAAATGATGTTAGAGGTGTTGCTATTTACGGAACAGCAAAGGATATCGGAGCGTTTGAATACAATTCCGGTTCCACAGATCTGAACAATAATCCGACTGATGAAAAAATAAATATTTATCCTAATCCGGCAAAGTCTTCATTCAGAATCATCTCTTCGGATGAAGTTTCCGGTATTGAGATATTCACTTTGAACGGGACAAGAATTAGGTCTGATGTTTTTCCTGAAGATGAAATAAATATAAGTGATTTGGCAAGTGGAGTTTATATTGTTAACATTCAGACACATAACAGTCTTTGTAAAAAATTACTAATCAAAAAATAAATACATCAACCAATGAAAAAAATAATAGTAGTTCTTATTCATATTGTGGGATTATTTTTTTATGCCGATAAATTATCAGCACAAACAAGCGGTAACCAAATATTCTTTGCTGACCCCACCATTTATTTCGAGAATGGTAAGTATTATCTCTCGGGAACAAGAAATCAGG